>JAKFVC010000031.1 GCA_021732415.1 Planctomycetaceae bacterium | reverse complement strand
GGATCGTCAGCGGCCAGCGGCTGGCCGTTCCCGGGCCGTCCTTGCGGCGGGGCGGGGGCCGCCGGCTGAGCTGCCTGTTGGGCGACTTCCAGTTTCTTTTCCATGTCTGCTGGCTTGCGGGGCGCGTCTTCCCTCGCGTCCTTCGAGAGACTGAACTCATCGATTACTGGTTGGCCAGTGTCTTTCAGCCGTTCCTTAAGTTGTCGCGATTTTCTGTCCATTCCTTCCGCTTGCGATAATTCCGAAGCCTGTTCTTCCGCGGGCTTCTCGTCGGCAGGCTTTTCTTCAGCTTTTGCTTCTTCAGCTCTGGGTGCTGTTTCCGATTCGGGTTCGGATTGGGGGGCAGCAGTAGCGACAAGCGGCTTGGGTTGGTCGGGTGTCGGAGCCTGACTCTGACCCGCGTTCGTATAGGCTCTGCCACCACCATGGGGGGGCAGGAAATCGCCGAACTGACTGTTAACGCTCGGAGCTGCGCTTTTGGCAGTGGCCGCCACTTCCAGACTCGAACTGTCGTGAAAGGTATCTAAAACAGCAGTGGCAGGAGCTGATTTGGGGGCTTCGGAAGCTGTGATCATCAACAGAAAACTGCTAATGAAAGCGCCAAGGAACAAGACAATAGTCAGGGCAAACAGGCCCTTCGCCCCTGAACGTCGCCAGATCATTCCCAGGATCCAGATAATTCCGGTCGTCGTTACCAAAGTCACGGCTTTCCAGAACAGATTGCTCGGTGAATCAACCTGAAAGCTCCGCAGGAGACCTCCCAGGATGCTCGATCGCCAATGCTGCTCACTCGCGATGAAGCTGCCGGGGTCGGCGACGAATTCGGTTTGATCGGGGTGATGGACGGTCCAGGTCTGTTGCAGGATCTCCAGCGGCTGCTCGGATCCATCGCCGTTGAGCACCGTGATTCCCGGCGGCGTTTGCCGGAAGGTACTGGCGGCGGTCAGCGGAGCGATGGCCGTACGATAGAAGAGTTTCAACGTCCGCACGCGGCTGGGATCTTCCACAACATTGGGATCGGTGGCATTGGCTTTGAGAGGAATCAAATAGGCGGTCTTGGTCTGGCGAACTTCAATCGGGGCATCGTCGAGCAACGTGGCCCACAACTGGGCCTTTTCCGGCAGCGTGACTTGTAGACTTTGCACGCCGACCGCGCGGATTTGGAACGTTGCTTCGTGCTGCAGTTCGCCAGTTTCTCCCAGGATGCTGACCAGATTGAGTTGATCACAAATCGCTGTGGGAACGGCCATCCGCGAGAAACGCCGTTCGGTCAGCTTCATCCGATATTTGGGTAAAACATAGCTATAAGCCGCGACGATTCGCTCTTTCGCGGCATAACCTACAGCCGCGGCCAAATCGGTTGGATCCACATCCGTCAGAGCCACGTCGACGTCATCCGTCGCGACGATATCCAACTGCTGATCGGGCTCGGCTTCGAAAGCGATCTGACCCGTTTCGCGTTCCACACCCTTCAGTTCGATCGCCGGGGGGGCAAACTCCTTGGCACCTTTTCTCGCCTGCGAGACATCCACCAGCAACAGGACCTCACCATAGGCCCGTTGATCCAGCGCGAGGTGCCAGGGACGCCGACCATCGACCGGGACGTCAGTCGTTTGTTCGACGATGCGTGCCGCGCCGCCCAACAACTCAAAACGGAGATTCGTCCCCGCACCCTCGGGCAGTGATACTTCCAGTTTTCTCAGTCCGCCCCCTTCGATCGTCAGGCGGGCTTCTAAGTGACTGAGGAACGTTTCCTTATCGAGCCGATGAAAGGCCAGAGTGCGGGCCGAGATCCGCGATGCTTTTCGCAGCACCACGATTTTCCCGCTGTAATGCGTATCCTGATACTCGTAACTCAACCGTGCCGACAGGGCCGGATCGAGCAGCGTCGGGGCGAGTCCCTTCAGGTCCTGCGGCTGGACATCGAGATCACGCTCGGCCGCCACGACCACGGTTCCCTCGACGGCATTCGACTGCAACACGCGGACTTCGGGCAGCAGGAACGTGTCCGGTTTTTCCTCCAGCGGCCAATCCTTGGGATCGCGATGTGCCGACAGTTGAATGATCGCCGGCTGATCGGCAGGCAGCGGAGTGTCGAACGCGACCCGCAGCATGTGGATTCCGGCTTCTTGCGGAACCGTCTCCCAGGTGACTCGCTGCTGATTCACCAGGACATCGGTCACGGTCCATTCGGCCGGCAGAGTCAGCGACACATCAAACAGCGGAGCATAGCGGGCTTCAATGGTGGCTCGGCTTTGCAGATCGAGACCATTGGCATTGATGTCGAGCAGCGTCACCACGGCCGCGGTCATTTCGCGGGCCTTCGACTGCGTGGTGAAGCGCAAGATGAAATCCTCACGCCAGGCGCTGAAACGCATTCCCTCGTGGCCGACGCTGGTCGCTTCGGCGGGCACGGGTTTGGAAGCGGGTTCACCGACGCTGGCAGCGTCGGCCACGGGGGCAGTCCGCTGAGCTCCCACCGCTTCATCCAGCTGCAGCCGCATCCCAGGCGCGGTGGTCACGAGGATCTGCGTGACGTGCGAGGCGACATTCGCCAGCTTGAGATTCGGGACCTGCCAGTTCTCACCGGTCTTCGTGGCGAGAACCCCCTTCAGGATGACTTCACGTGGTTCCTGGAAAGGCTGGCGATACACCAGGTCGAGGATCGTTTCGGTGGCCTCCGGGACTTTCGGCCCGAACTCCCAGCTTTCCAAGCCCGGCGAGGTGATCGAGATAATCTGCAGTCCGACCGGCACCTTGAACTGCAGGCGATCCAGCGGCTTGCCGAAGACTTGCAACGACGTCACCGCCTGCCAGGTGACCTCTTCCGGAGAGGCACGGACTCCCAGTGTCGTGTGAGCAAACACGAGCCCTTCGGTCGATTGTTCGGTCGGCCGATCGGTAATCCGCAACTCGGTTTGCTTCTGCCCGCCGAATGCCAGGTTGAAGGTCGCGGCCTGATCATTCGCCGCGGGACGTTCGACCGCCACGCCATTCCATTGCAGATGCTTTTGGGGCGGTACGGCGAGGACGAATTCCGCGGCCCACAAAGGCGACAGACCAAACGCGGCCAGCTTGTCACTTCCTACGGCAGCCAGCGGGCGGGACAGTTCGAGAGTCAGCGTTTGCGTGCCGGTTTGGTCCAGCAACAACACCAGTTTGCCCCCCGCGGCGACGTCTCGGCCGAGCTTCGCTGGCTGGTCACCCAGCAGGGCCTTTTCGATCGCCAGATCTCGAAAATCGAGCGGCAGCATCTGCCACCCGGCCGAAAACTTGGTGATCTTCAAAGTTGCCGAAATGACGAGCTGGTCTTCTTCAATCCGTGCCGCATACTTCACATCGCGGACGCCGATGGCCTGCGGAGGTTGCGGCTTATCGAGATTGCGTTTCGCCTCGGCATACAGTTTTTGAAATTCATCCCGGGGCAACAGCACCCAGTTGCGATCGCGGTCGATGAGCGTCTGCAACTCTTCCAGCGGCACGAAGACCCGTCGGCCGGGGGGCTCGACTTCGGCGGCGGGAGCGGGCTCTTGTGCGGATGTTTGCTGAGGGAATGACAGCACAGCCAGCCAGCCCAGACAAACGAATTGCAGCAGGGAGATTGATTTCACAGGCAGTCTCTTCATTTCGGCCGGAATGTGTCGGCGTCACCGCAGGTGACGCAACAGGCGAGCGTCCGGCGTAAGCCGGATGGTTGTCTTCGACTCCCGCGTCACATGTGACCTACGTTGTTATTAACTGACCAATTCAGGCTTAGAATCGCTAACAAAACCACCACAAAGCGTCCACACAATTAGTCACAGGTTGGTTCATCCCGGGACCTATTCGTGTCATTTGTGTGATTCGTGGTTAAAGAATTCCAAAGCAGAAGAACCACGAATCACACAAATGACACGAATAAGAACGGAGAGATTGTATAACAAGTGGTTTCGTTGGAGATTCCTAATGTTTGATTGGGCATTGATTGTTGATCGTCACCCGTGGACAACCATCGGGCTTACGCCGGACGCTCGCCTACGGCTTTGCCGCTTCTCGCAGATCTTCGAACACTCCCGGCGGAGGACTCACCGCCGCCAGTGCAGTCCAAGGCTCTGGCTCGGGGAGCGGTTCCTTCCGCTGTTGCAGCAACGCATGCAGAATCCACACAGCCAATAACGAGAGGATCCCGTAACGGCCGCAACTGACGATGAACATGGCCATGTCGGCGTCATTCAGGGCGTACAAGGCTGCCGCAAATCCGCCGATCAGGATCATCCCCAGCTTGTTTTCCCAACTGGTTCCTCGCAACAGGAAGGCCGCCAGCAGAAACGCCAGGCTCCAGATCCAGGTGGTCCAACTGGTGCGCCACCAGCGGACTTCCAAGGTGTGAGCGCCTCCCAGATTGTTATAGACGTAGGCGTGTCCGGCGGTGGGGAATTCAAACAGTCCGCTCCCGGTATCACCGATCCACGATTCCAGTTCCTCGGTCGATTTCACCGCGGTCGTCCGGCCACCCAAGGCTTCCAGGAAACGGAGCCGATGCTCGGGGGTAAAGTGCTGGGGCACTCCAACCAGGGAGAGTTTTTCGGGGACCCACACGGCGACTCGCAATTGCTGGACGGCGACCGCCTGTTGATTGGTCGTCGCACCCAGTTGCGGGATCTGCACCTTGATCGTTCCGCCGAATCCCGTCTCGGGAAGCGCGGCAGCCGGGATGCGATACACCAGCGTCAGCCCAAATTGCTCATCCGAGCGACCCGGCCGCGCGACGTTCACAAAGCACATCTCGGGCCCCCCAGTCGCACCCGCGTTTGGGCTCCGTTCGAGACTCACTTGCTTGCCCGCGACCATCACTCCCAACGGCTGCACCCTGGCAGGTAGCTCAAGTTGCAGGCGTTGCCGTTCGCTGGTTTTTAAGCGATACCGGCAGCGGAACGTGACAGTCTCGTCTTGCGTGAGGACCGCTTCCACCAAAGCTCGGGAGATGACCGTCTGCACGACTTCTTGAATCTCGTGTTCGGTGGCCGTCAATTGGATTTCGACTTCCGGCCGTGAATAGCGATAGGCTAGAGCCCCATCCTGCGGCAATAAGGTCAGCTCGCGGACATCAATGGCTTGCAGTTCCTTGGGGGTGGCGGCCAGAGACCAGATCCGATCTTTCTGAATGGCCATTTCGGCCAACAGACTGGTGACGGGAACCCGTTCCGGTTCATCACCGGTGCCGGGCACACCCATCGGCCGCACCGGCTGAATCGTGATCTTGGCCGTCTGATCCTGCTTGACCAGCTTGAGATCATACTTCACCCGGAATTCTTGCCGGCCGACGACTTCACGCTGCGTAATGATGGTCCAGGTGACCCAGCCATCCTTCGCTTCGGCCTGACTCTTTTGTTTGACGGGTATCGCACCGGAGGCTGTGACAGGTTCAATCTGAACTTGCTCTGAAATCGCAGCCGGCACGGCCAGGCGGAACGTGTCGATGCCGGCGTACTGCACGTAGAAGTTGACGTTGCTGACGACCTCAACGATCTCGCGATTCACGTTGAGCGTAGTCGCCATCTGGGCGGTGAGTCGCGTTGGCTTACGGACCGTCGTGACCGCGATTTCGACCGGCCGACGATTGAATGTCCAGGCCGAGGCCAATCGCAGATTACCGCGGTTCTGGTGTTCGGCGGTGCGATCGGGTTGAATCGAGACTAATGCCTTTTCGTCTGTCACGACTTCGATTGCTTCAGGAGCATAGACCTGTAATGTCCCTTGTTCCCGAGCCACGGTCAGCGGCTCCAGCAACGGCAGCTTGATCGGTTCTTTGGGCAGCCCTTCAGGAAAACTGACCTGTCCGCGGATGGCGACCTTGATGTTTCCCAAAGTCTTTTGAGTCAGCGTCAGGGTGAGCGTTTTGCCGTCGGGAGTGACCGTGAACTCCTGCTTGTGCTCGCAATCGACGCTGTCGATCTTCACGCCGTCGGGGATTGTGTAGCGGAGTTCGAAGACGCCGGCCCGTTCGACTGTGTAGTCCAGGTTCGCAAACAGTTTCAATTGATCGTCGTGGAATTCGAGCACGCTGGCGTGAGTGACGGTCACTCGCGGTTCGACTGGCTTGGCCGAGACACCCAGCCGGAACTTGGAATTGTAGAACTTGAAGTAGAGATTCTCGGGCCGGCGAAAGGCTTCGGGAACTTCACCCGCTTCGATCCGAATCAGCCCGCGTTGGTGCTCCACAGCGAGCGACAGTTCCGGACCATGTCCGGCCACAATGATTCCGCTTTCGCGGACCGCACCCACCGCATGAATCCCATCCACTTTGCCGTCTTCGCCAATGCCGCCGAGTTCCAGCACATCACCCACAGCCGGGCGTTCGGTACGAATTTCAACCGGAATCGTTTTGACGTTGCCATCCAGCAAATCGATGGTGACCAGTTGCCGGTTGGCTTCGTCGGCGGCCTTCCAGCCTTTCAGATTGGGAGTCGCAACATCCAGAATGCGGTGCCCCAACGGAATGGCCACGACAATTTGATTGAGCTCACCCCGCAGCACTTGATAGGTCAGCGCGGCTTCCGTCTGCACCAAGCCATCGGCCACTCGCACATGTGTCTGGTTGGTGACGCTCGTCAGGAGTTCCATTTCGGGCGTCTTGCTCACGCGCGGGAACCAGCGGGCGGTCACCTTATTCGTCGAACCCACATTGGCCGAGATTTTTGTCGTCTTGGCGTCGGATTCCAGCGGCGCCGATACCAGATGGGGAATCACGTCGACGGTCTGATCGGCGGCGGGAATCGTCAATTCCAAGTTGCTGATGCCAACCAGCGGAATCTCCAGATCAAAGCTCTTCCCCTCGGTCGAGGTATGCACGCGGGTGATCAGCTCGATCTTGACGGTGTGCTCGCCCACGGTTGGCAGCAGAAGGTCATACGTTCCTTCCCCGGTACCGATCAGTAGAATCTGTTCGTTCTCCGCCGTCAGCTTGCCCACTGCCGCGTCACCGAACTTCAGGGGGACTCGGGCCCACGGCTTGTCGAGGACCTTGACCTTAAAGGTGGCGTCGAGTCGCACCAGATTGTTTTCGATGCGTCCGGCATAGGTGGCCTGGGTGATCACCGAATGGACTGGAAGGGCATTCGGATCGACGACTTCAGGCTTAGAATTCCGCCACAGCTTCAAGAACTGGCTGTAGGGCATGAACACCGTCGACTTCTCCTGCTCGAGAACCGACGCAAAGTTCTTGTAGGGCAGGTAGATCAGGCGTTCCCACTCAGTCGGCTTCTCCTCTTTTTTAGGAGCTTCCTGAGCATTCACTGGGCCGCAACAGAGGAGCGCCCAAATCAGGCAGACTCCCCACGACCAGCGAAGAGCGGCGTGTCGAAGCGTTTCGAAATGCATGTGATCCCTGATCCTCATGGGTCCTCGGGCGCGGTCGGGCCTGTGAGAAATGAATGACATCTTTGGTACGGATTCGGCACCGATCACGTAAGTCCGGTTGCCAAATCCGATTATGTTGACTGCGCAGTTTATAGCAAGTTGGTCGAATTGCGAAAATGCAACCGTTTCAGTTTAAGACAATCACTGGAGATCGCGACAGATCGAACCTGAGCAGAATGAAGCATTTGCAGCGAATCGCCAATGCTTCAACGTGGGACGAGAGACGTTCTTAGAGAGTCCTACGAAATTCATCCCCTTAAGGTTTGCGCGATCGTTAGAGAACGCATCGCAGATTTCCAGATTCGATCTGAAAGCATGCTCAGGGAGCGGGGCCGAAGTGGAGTTCAAACTTGAGCCAAACGAGAGAAATCCACACGCCTGAGGAATCTCTGGGAATCTGAGAAGAGAAATACCCTTTTTGGAACACTAATCTACGCTAATCAATACAGATAAGTCCATTGTATAAAATGGGTTATGCACTGCGATGACTTGGTTTCCTATTAGTGTAGATTAGCGTAGATCAGTGTTCCAAAATCCTCTTTAAAAACGAAATACCCCCATCATCACATGCTGACGGGGGTATTTTCAGTTGGTTGTGATCGAAATCTTAGCCGGCTTTGGACAACGGTGCCTGCCGCGTCGCAGCCAGTCCTTCGACTTCTTCCGCCAGCATGCCGTAATCCTGGGCACCGGGGCACTTGGAAGCATAGTCGAAGATCGACTGACCGAAGCTGGGGGCCTCTGCCAGCTTGATGTTACGGCGAATGCGGCTCTGGAAAATGCGGGCGTTGTACCACGGAGCTTCGGGGTCGCTTTGCTTGAGGAACAGCGACAAATCCTGAGCCACGTCTTCGGCCAGCCGCGTCCCTGTTTCATACAGGCACAGCACAATGCCGCTGACTCGCAAGTTGCGGTTCAGCCGGCGAGTGACCAGGGCGGTTGTTTCAAACAGCTTCGACAAACCGTGCAAAGCCAGGAAGTGCGGCTGCAAGGGGATGAAGACTTCTCCGGCTGCCGACAAGGCGTTGATCGTCAGGACACCCAGTGACGGCGGGCAATCCATGATCATGTAGTCGAACGGGTGAGTCGCCACCATTTCGTTGATGGCGTCACGCAGGATCAATTCGCGTCCCACGGTATCAACCAGTTCCAATTCCGTACCGGCCAGATCCAGACTGGAAGGGGTGAGCCACAAATTGGGGGCCACCAGCCGCCGGGCGTCGGCCATCTTCTTTTCGCCGGTGAAAACGTTGTAAATCGTGGTTTCGTTGCCGAGAATCTCCACCCCCAGGTGCAACGAAGCGTGGGCTTGTGGATCGAGATCCACGACGCAGACTCGCTTGCCCATCTTCGACAGGCCCGCCGCAAGGTTCACGCTGGTGGTCGTCTTGCCGACGCCACCCTTCTGATTCATGACTGCAATGATGCGCATGGGGGATTCCTTTCCCGCTCCGAGTCAATAGTTACGCCGCTGGTGTCCGTCCTGGAGAGCATTTGGGCTGAGGCGCGGGAGTATATGTGAGAGGGGAGATTGCGGGAAGATGAAGTGGGGGGAATGTCTAATGACTAATGTCTAAATGGGTTGGAGGAACTGCGGTTACTGTCCGGTCCTGAGAGATTTACGAACCCTCCCTCGATGTTTCCGTCGTCTTCGATCCTTTTAGACATTAGTCATTAGACATTAGTCATTCTCCTCCCTCTGTCGCTTGCAGATTGCCTTCCCAGCCCCGAAAATACCGGCCCTTCGTCACATGATCGCTTTGCAGGAATAGGACCGAGACGTGTCGTTAATCGTTCAGAAATTCGGTGGCTCGAGTGTTGCCACCGCTCAGAAGATTCTGGCTGCCGCGCGGCGAGCCATCCAGGCCCAGCGGGGCGGACACCAGGTTGTCGTCGTGGTGAGTGCCCGGGGAGACAAAACGGACGAATTGATCGCGCTGGCCAAAGAAATCAGCGAAAACCCTCCCGCTCGCGAGATGGACATGCTCCTCTCCACCGGTGAGCAGGAATCGGTCGCCCTGCTGGCGATGGCCGTGCAGGAATTGGGACATCAGTCGATCAGTATGACGGGCGCTCAGATCGGCATCGTCACCGATTCGACCCACGGCAAGGCCCGCATCCGCAGTATTTCGACCGACCGCATGCACCGGGCTCTCGAGCAGGGCAAGATCGTCATCGCCGCCGGATTTCAGGGTGTGGACGACGATTTCAACATTACGACGCTCGGCCGCGGCGGCAGCGATACGACTGCGGTGGCCCTGGCGGCTGTGTTGGAGGCCGATTTCTGTGAGATTTATACCGACGTCGAAGGGGTGTTTTCGACCGACCCGCGAATTGTGAAGGAGGCGCGCAAGATCGGCCGCATTTCCTACGACGAAATGCTGGAAATGGCGAGTCTCGGGGCGGGTGTGATGCACTCGCGGTCGATCGAATTCGCCAAGAAATACCGCGTTCCGCTGTGGGTGAAGCCGTCGTTCTCGGACGGTGCCGGCACGCTGATCGCCCCCGAGTCGGACGATCCCTCGGCGGTGGTGACGGGCGTGGCGCTCGTCAAGAACGAAGCCCGCGTCACATTGCACGGCATTCCCGATCGCCCCGGTGTGATGCGGTTGATCTTCGGAAAACTGGCGCAACGCAAGATTCCCATCGATATGGTCGTCCAGGACGTCGGAGCAGAAGGTTTGGCGGAAGTGACCTTCACCGTACCGCAGGACGATCTGGCGGAAACCCTGACTGCCGCAGAAGAAGCGTCGAAAGAACTGAATGCGGGAACGGTCCGGCACGGGACGAACGTGTCGAAGATTTCGGTCGTCGGCAGCGGTATGAAAACGCACTCGGGAGTGGCCGCTCAGATGTTCCAGTCGCTCGCCGCCGCCGGGGTCAATATCAGCCTGATCACGACCGGCGACATCAAAATTTCGGTGCTGGTCGATCGCGATCAAGCGCTCGCCGCCGTGGAAGCCGTCCACCAAGGATTCAAGCTCGAACAATCGACATCCACCGTGCCCAGCGTGGGCAGTGTGGCTCGCGAACACCGCGGCGAAGATTCGCTCCCGCACGAGGAACTGGAACGGTCCGTTGTCGCCAAGCTCAGCAGCATGGAAGACATCGTTGTCAGCGAAGTGGTGCTGGAACCCGATCAGGCACGCGTCACTCTGCGAAACATTCCCGATCAGCCGGGTGTCTCGGGGCGAATCTTCACGGCGATTGCTCAAGGTGGCGTGATGGTCGACATCATCGTGCAGAATGCCGGCCACGATGGCATCGCCAGCTTGTCGTTCACCGTGCCGCGCGGGCAGCTCGAAAAATGCCTGGAATTGCTTGAGAAAATCCTCGCCGATTGGCCCGATACGTCAGTCTCATCGGACTCGCAAATCGCCAAGATTTCGGTCATGGGCATTGGTCTGCGAAGCCATACGGGGGTTGGCGACAAGATGTTCCGGGCTCTGGCTGAAGCCAACATCAACGTGCAGATGATCAGCACCAGTGAGATTCGAATCAGCGTGCTGATCGATCACGCCAGCGGGCCGGATGCCGAGGCGTGCTTGCTGGAGGCGTTCCGTTAATTATCAGGTGAATTCGCGGTTAATTCAACGGTTTCAGAGTTCGTTGCCGGAATTGGGATGCGGGATGATCTTGTCCGGCATCTCAAGGGGCGGACAGGATTGTCCGTACTCCCTCACAGAGAAGGCTAACCGCCATGACGACCGCGACATTGCCAGTTGAACTGTTGGATTCCACCAAGACCCAGACGGGCGAATCGCTGGGCGAAATGTCCCGCAAGTCGCCGGTTCTGGTGGTTTTTTTGCGGCACTGCGGCTGCACATTTGCCCGTGAGGCTTTGGACGACGTCGCTCGACAGCGGGCGGCCATTGCCGCTTCTGGGACAGCGATTGTGCTCGTTCATATGCAGACTGATGCCGACGCGCAGACGCTGTTCACTCGCTATAAATTGGGAGATCTACCCCGCATCAGCGATCCCGACCAGCAGTTATACCAAGCGTTTGAACTGCAACGTGGTACGGTCTGGCAAGTCATGGGCCCCGCCAACATTCTGCCGGCGATCGCGTCGATTTTCAGGGGCCATGGTTCTGCGATCCCCAATTCGGACATCTTCCAATTGCCGGGGGCATTCCTGATTCGCGACGGGCAGATCGTGAACGCCTTTCGTGCGACACGGTCGTCCGAGCGGCCGGACTATTCCGAAGTCGCGGGCTGCAAGATTTAGGTCCTTTCCGTCCCTTCGGTCTTTCCGTCCCTTGAATGAAAAAAAGGGACATAAAGGAGCTAAGGGACGGAAATGAGATTCCCGAACTGTCGCAGATGCTCCCACAATCGGCGGAATTGGCAATCTGGGCTGTCTTTGCGACGGATAAATGGATGTTTTTGCGTCTCAGTTATTGACGGTCGCGTCAACGTTCGCTTAAATGATCGTTACAGCACGTGAATCCGTCCTACTTTACGCAACAAGATGTTTTGATTTGTAGTTGATCGACGGTGTTAATCGTTCCGAGATAACCCCATAGGGCTCGCACCGATTACACCATCGCAACAGCTCCAAAGCCGTCCTACCGAAACGCTCGCCGCCCATTTTTGTCCTGCCTGCACGCGTCAATTGACGCCTTGGCCCTGGCCGATGAGGTACAGCCATGTTTCGATGCCGATTGAACTTGCGCGTTTGGGGAGTCGCCAGTTTGCTGGTGACCCTCAGCTTCAGTGTCGCAGTCCGTGCCGACGACGCTCCCGTTGCGGCTGTTGTTCCGGCCCCGGTTGAGCCGCTCGCCGCTCAAATCGATCGCCTGATCGCTGCCAAGTTGCCTGACTACGATAAAGTAGCGGCTCCTGTTTCCACTGACTTGGAATTCTTCCGGCGAATCTCGCTCGATCTCACCGGCAGTATCCCGACTGCGAAACAGTCTCGCGAGTTCCTGGCCGATCCGGCCCCTGACAAACGAGCGAAACTGATTGATCAGATGTTGGCGAGTCCCGAATTCGCCCGACAATTGGCTCGCGTTCTTGACGTGATGTTGATGCAGCGCCGCCCGCAGCAGAATGTTCCGATTGCTGACTGGAAGGCCTTCCTCTACCAGGCCTGTCTCGAGAATCGTCCATGGGATCAGCTCGTCGCAGAGATTCTGTCGGCGGATGGCATTGATCCAGAGACTCGCGCGGCGTCACGGTTCTATCTCGATCGTGGCGGCGAAGTGAACCTGATCACGGCCGACATTGGTCGTATCTTCATGGGGGTGAATCTGGAATGTGCCCAGTGCCACAATCATCCGCACGTTGAGGAATGGAAGCAGTCGCACTATTACGGAATCTCCGCCTATCTGGTTCGCAGTTCGCTCTTCAATGACAAGGGCAAGCAGGTTTTTCAGGAACTGGCTGTCGGCGAAGTGAAGTTCGAGTCGGTCTTCGATATCCGCGACAAGATCTCCAAGGGACCTCAATCGACATTGCCGCGAGTCTTCGATGGCATGCTGGATTTCGAACCGAAATTTGACTTCGGTCAAGAGTACGCACGAGCTCCCGCCAAGGATGTCCGGCCGATCCCCAATTTCAGCCGCCGGGCTCAGTTGGCCGACGCCGTAATTGCTCCCACGAATAAGCAATTCCGACGGAACATTGCGAACCGCCTGTGGGCCACCGTGATGGGACGCGGCCTGGTTCATCCCCTCGAAAGCGACCACAGTGAGAATCTGGCGTCGCACCCGGAATTGCTCGACATTCTGGCTGACAACATTGCGGCCCGAAAATACGACATGCGAGCCTTCTTGAAAGATCTGCTGCTGACGAAAACCTATCAGCGATCCAGCCTGCGAACTCCTGAGCAACAAGCGACTCCCGCCCCGGCTGATGCGACATTCGCCGTTGCCATCATGCGGCCGATGTCAGCCGAGCAACTGGCATGGTCGCTGATGGAAGCCACCGGAATTGCTGAAATCTACCGTGTGAATCAAGGTAAAGACCGCTCCGAAGCCAAAATGTACGCCCAGTTGGGAGGGGTCGAGCAGACCTATGTGAACTTGTTTGGCGGCGAACCCGGAAAGCCGGCCAAAGATTTCGAAGCGACTGTGGAGCAGACCCTGTATCTCTCCAACAACGAAGCTGTTTTGAAATGGCTGCCCCCAGCCGGAAAAAACCTGTGTCAGCGACTGCTCGATTTACCCCCGACCGACTTCCAGGCGATGGCCGAGGATCTCTACCTTAGTTGCCTGACACGATTGCCAACACCAGAAGAGGTGCAGGAATTAACAGTGTATATGGCAGACCGTGCCGAGACTCGGTCAGTCGCCTACCAGGAATTGATCTGGGCTTTGGTGACTTCGGCAGAGTTTCGATTCAACCACTGAGTGAGAATCGGCGAATTGAACTGTTCGACGACGAGATAGATTTTAAGAAGATTGTTGGCCACAGAATGACACAGAAGAAACACAGAAGTCAGAAAACGAAGTCATCCTAACTTCTGTGTCATTCTGTGGCTAAAAAATCATAGATAACGACACAGCGCGCCTGAAAAAACGAAATAAACGACTGACATTCGGCACTTGACTTATCCCACAAGGGGGCCTGCCATGTATTGTTCATACGCCTGTAATTCCAGCGAACACGCCATCAGTCGGCGTTCGTTCTTGAAGGGAGTTACCGCGGGCGCTGCCGGTGCCGCGGGATTTGGTGGAATGGTGGGTTCGGCAGGTGCTCAGGCCCTGGCGACGACTCAGAAGCATGTCGTCGTGTTCTATCTCGCCGGTGGTGTCAGCCAGTTGGAGTCGTGGGATCCGAAGCCCGGCGTTGAGACCGGTGGGCCCTTCGACAAGATTCAGACGTCGGTGCCTGGGATCGAGATCTCGGAATTGTTGCCGCTGACTGCTCAGCAAATGCACCATCTTGCTCTGATCCGCAGTATCAACCACAAAGAAGGGGATCACGGCAAGGGCGATTACATTATGCAAACCGGGATGAAGCAAGCTCCCGGTTTCGAGTATCCCTACCTCGGTTCGGCGATGGCCAAACAACTGAGTCCGCCCGATAGTCCGTTGCCTGGATATATCCATGTGGGTGGCGGCGGCAGCAAGGCGGAAGCCGCGTTCCTCGGTCCCAAGTATGCTCCGCTGTCATTGAACGATGGCAATCCGCCGGCCAACCTCAGCCGCTATGCCACGCTGACGGAACAATCCGACGCCAAGCGTCGGGAGTTCCGCAATAAGCTCAGCCAGCGCTTCGTGCAGGGACGCCGGCAGGCGGAGACCGAGGTCTACAATCAGTCGTACGATCAGGCGATGAAGTTGATGTCCAAGAAAGAGATCTTCGACTTCAATCGCATGACCGACATCGACCTGGAACGCTACGGCAAGCACGACTTTGGCCGGCACTGCCTGATGGCTCGTAACTTGATCGAAAGTGGCGTGACCTTCGTCAAGGTGAGCCATTCCAACTACGATTCGCACTCGGAAAACTTCAATTTCCACATCGAGCAACTCGGTGAGTTCGATCGCCCGTTTTCGGCGTTTGTGGCCGACATGGCAGCCCGCAGCATGCTCGACAATGTGTTGATTATCGTCATGAGCGAGTTCGGCCGGACCCCGAACATCAATGCTCGCGTGGGCCGCGATCACTGGGGTACCGCCTGGTCGATTTGCCTGGGTGGTGCCGGCATCAAGAAGGGCGTTGCAGTCGGCAAGACGAATGACAAGGGGACTGCTGTCATTGACCGCGAAGTCGATGGCGGCCACCTGTTCCACACCTACTACAGCGCCGTGGGACTCGATTCGACCAAGAGTTTCTTCGACGAAGGCCGCCCGGTGGCGAAGGCCGATCCCAAGACCTCAGCGATCACCGAGATTCTGGCGTAAGGCGAGTGCGCGGATTCCATTTGGACTGCGGTGATTCATCACCGCTTTCAAATTGTTTGAGATCGAAAATACCAGCGAGTTGAATCGTCCTGTGGACTCGCCAATGCGTCCGGCAAATGAGCCTGGAAGCGAAAGCGGTGATGAATCACCGCAGTCCAAATTAAGATGCCGACGATAGGCAACTCACCCATGATACGGTTTCATTTCGCCCTGATTGCCGCCGTGAGTTTCGCGGTCGCCATTGTTGCCGGCCAGGCAAAATCGGCCGATCCCGCACCCATCAACCAGGGACTCAAGTACGCTCAACGCGACGCCCAGCGTGCCGTAGAAGCCTCACAAGCAGCGGCCGCCCGTTTGGCGGCGGAAGTTGCCAAGCTGCAAGCGGCGGAAAAGCTCGTTGCGGATAGTCAGGCCGCAAAAGTAGCGGCCGATAAGGCTGTCGTTGACACCACTGCGGCCGTCGTTGCGGCGGAGACGGCTCGCGTTGCCGCGGACAAGACGGCCCAGGAAGCGGCCGCGAATGCTCAAAAGGTCAAGGACGATGCCGCTGCCGATCAGGCAGCGAAGGACTTGGCTCAGCAGACCGCGACGACCGCTCAAACTGCAGCCACCACTGCCGCGGAACTGGTGAAGGCAAAGCAAGCCGAAAAGGTGACTGCCGACACGAATAAGCCTCTCGCTGACAAGCAACTGGAAGTGGCTCAAGCTGCTCTGAAGCCGGCTCAAGAGGCCAAGGCGGCAGTCGAGAAGCAGACGGTCGCGATTGCTGCCATTGCGAAGGCGACTCAGGATAAGGCGACCTTCTACGCGACCGCGTTGCCTGTCGCGAAGGTTGAGGCTCCCCGCTTGATTCAAACTCTGACGCATACCCGTCCGTTTCAGTCGTGCCGGATTGATCCGACGGGTGACTTCGTATTTGGCGGCTGCCAGGATAATTCCATCCAGCGCTGGGATTTGGTACTCGGGACCAAGGTTCCGATGGTGGGCCACAAGAGCTGGATTGCGGATTTCGATTTTCAGCCGGGCTCCAACCTGCTGATCAGCGCCGCCTACGAGGGGCGTGTGCATTGGTGGAATGATGCCTTAACCGTCCCGACCTCGATTCGAAACGTGGCGGCTCACAAGGGACAGGTGCGGGCCCTCTCATTCAGCCGCGACGGCCAGTACATTGCCACGGCGGGCAACGACAAAATGGTGCGCATCTGGCGAGCTGCCGATGGAGCGTTGTTGAAGGAACTCGAGGGGCATACTCGACACGTCTACAACGTGGCGTTTCATCCCAACGGTAAGCATCTCATCTCGGGCGACTTGATGGGCATCCTGAAGCAATGGGAGGTCGAGAGCTGGCAATTGGTCCGCGACTACGATGCCAAGCTGCTGACGGGCTACGATCCCACGTTCAAAGCTGATTGCGGCGGTATTCGCGGCATCGACTTCAGCCCCGACGGTCGGTATTTGGCCGTGGGTGGCATTGGCGAAGTCTCGAATGCGTTTGCGGGAATCGGCAAGCCGATGGTGCTGATTTTCGACTGGGTGACCGGCCAGCGCATCCATGTGCTGAGTCCCAAGGGCGCTTTCCAAGGCACCGTCTGGGGATTGCAGTTCCATCCGAGCGGTTCGTTCCTGCTGGGAGTCGGCGGCGGCGGTAGCGGCGGCATGTGGTTCTGGGATGTCGAGACCGGGACCGCGCTGCTGGATGTTGCGCTGCCGCAAGTGGCCTTCGATCTGTCATTCCACCCCGACGGGCTGCGAATGGCCGTAGCGAGCTTCGACAATTCGATCAAGATTTTTGATCTGGGGCCGAAAACGCCCGACGCCGCGCCGGCGAAGTAGGCTCCGCCCGTAGGATAGGCATCTTGCCTTCAGTCCTCGCACTCCGCTTTAACTGCACATATTACTTGTGTGAGGGTACCAGAGTTGGGGCGTATGAGGGTGAAGACAATCCCGTTTGGCGTGTTGCTCTTCCACTCCGTGACTCTCACACACTCATACTCTCGCACCTTCTTCATCGAGT
This sequence comes from Planctomycetaceae bacterium, assembly GCA_021732415.1. GTDB lineage: Bacteria > Planctomycetota > Planctomycetia > Planctomycetales > Planctomycetaceae > JAKFVC01. The sequence continues at coordinate 50,956 of JAKFVC010000031.1, read as the reverse complement.
GAAATTTGTCGAAACGACGACTGACAGGCGGGATGCCTATCCTACAGACGAATAACCGTTTGTCTTCCGCACTGGTCCCGGTGTAGAATAGAGCTCTGCGGTGTTTCTCAACGCTGCGTGATCTGCGACAAAAAATCCCCCTCAAGATACGTCAATTTTAGGACAGGATCGACTCGTGCTTCCCACTTGTCCCGCTTGCAAGCAATCGGTGCTTGATGACGATGCGACGGAATGCCCGTTCTGCGGCGCCAATATGAAAACGGGCAAAGGGGGCGGCTCAGCCAAGCCTCCCTCCACGAAGCCCGCCGCGCCCTCAGCCAAGTCATCCGCCACACCGCCGCCCGCTTCGAAAGCGCCGGCCAGTAAGCCTGCCAGCAAACCGGCCAGTCGCAAGTCGTCACTGGACGATGACGATGATGATCCGTTTTCCGCCGGCGACGATGACGATCCGTTCGCTGCGGCGATGAAGCAGGATGCCGCCAGCAAGTCGAAGGCCATTGCCGTCAGCCCGAAGAAGACGAAGACGCACGTCGAGGAGCTCAAATGCCCCATGTGCGACACCGTGGGTTTCGTCCCTGAAAACGTCGGCGGCAAGGATGTGAAGTGTAGTAACCCGAAGTGCCCGGTGCCGGTCTTCATGGCTCCCAAGAAGTTCGGGGCTCCAGCACCCGTGGTTGCGCCGCCCAAAGCCAAGAGTACTGGACCTTCGAAAAAGCCATTGATTTTTGCGATTATCGGTGGCGTGGCATTGGTCGCCATTGTCGGACTGGCCGTCCTCTTCTGGCCAGAGCCGGCCGGGCCGAAAGACTCGGTATTTCCGATAGATGGTCCTCCAGTTGTCGTCGGGCCGGTTGATCCTCCTGGAACGAATCCCAAGCCGCCAAAGGTCGAGCCGGTGGTCGCCAAGGTTGTCCCTCCCCCGTTGGATGTGGCGAACATCCTCGAATTGATGGAGGACTACACGTCCGAGGAATCGCAGGTCAACAAGAAGTTTGCTCGTCTGCGGACTGCTGTCGGTGATGCCACTGTCAACAATGTTGCGAAGTTGCGGGAGCAACTGCACAGGCTCGATCAATTCGAGCCACAATTGCCGCACTTCAAGATCCCTGCGCTGTTGACGCTCGGCTGGCAGCAACTCGCCTTGGGCAACAAGGCCGAAGCCGCTAAGACGGCTGATGAAGCGCTGCAGGCTGCCACGAAGGTTGGCAAGGGCAGCCGCGACACTCAAGAGGCCATGATAGATCTCGCGGCCTTCCTGGTCGCGAACGCCAAATTGGAGGCGGCCAAAAAGCTGCTGGCCGAGCACTTCGTGCAAGACGCCAGCACTCCGCTGGTGGTCCACCTCGCGTATACCCGCCATCGTCACGACTATGATTTCGATCAAGAGACTCCTGGAAAAACTGCCAATCCGCAGTGTGACTGGGGCGACGTGGGCGTGACGCTCGTGCTGGCCGCCGAAGGGCTGTGGAATGAAGCTCAGCTCTGGGCGGAAGGGAATCCCGATGTGGAAGGCCGGACCGACTGCCTGATCGCCTTGGCCGATGCGCGCTTGCGGGATGCATTGGGGAAAAAACAAGCTGCCGATCCAGCCGTCGAGGCCATCGCGGCCAAGCTGACACCGGGTGGCAAAGTGCAATTGCTGTCTCGTCTGGCATTGACGCAGGCGGCGTTCGGAAAAACGGCCGACGCCGAGCGATTGGTTGGAGCGGCCGGCCAGGCATTGAAAGCGATTTCCGTCCCACCGGCTGCTCGTTACGAAGGATTCAAGGCGGCTCTGGACTGGAAGGCTCCCGAGGCGGCTCCGCTGCGGCAGGCCATCCTGGGAGCTGCCGCACTGGGACGGGCTCAGGCGGGACTGAAGAAAACGGACGATGGCTGGAATTCCACCATCGAAGCGCTGAAGTACGCGCGAGCGATCGCCCCGAGTCCCGCGTCCGTCGCCAGCATGAAGTCGGATGTTGAGCGTCTCGGGAGCCAGGGATTGCAAGAAAAATTGCGCATGGAATTGAAACTCAACAATCGCGATGAAGCGTCTCGCAAAGCGCGCGAACTCAAGAATAAGCTCGATAGCACCGAACAGCTCGCCCTCGCCCGTTATCAATTGCAGGATGCCGTGCTGAAATCTGCCGTCGAGGCCGGCCTGGGCGTTCAAGTCTGGCACGAGGCCCTCAGCTTGTCCCAGCGGAACGATTCCAATGAACTGGAACCGTACCTCTCCGGAACGTTGCCGCTGTACTTGATCCAGCAGTTCAATACGGACGGCTTGCAGAAGGAATCTGCCGAAGTCACGACCAGGATTGAAGGAACCGAATTGCCGACTGATCCCGTCCTGGAATTGAAGCACTTGATCGCCGAGTCGCTCGCCAACAAGAAACTGAACGAAGTCGTGACCATCTTCACCCAGCACCGCCTGGTGGGAGCAGCCGAAGAATTCGCGCTGCACACAATTTCTCACGCGGCCAAACAACCGGGTCAAGCGTTGCCCACGCTGGCCGCGGTGACCACGATGGATATCCGGTCAAATCACATCAACCAGTTCGTCAAACTGGAAGCAGTGCGAATGGTGGCGGCCTATGCCAGTCGCCAGGGCGATTTCGTCAAAGTCAAAGACGCCGTCCAAAACCAGAAGCAGGCCCCGCTCGAAAGAGTTTCAGCCTACCTGGGAATGCTTGAGGGCTACACCGCCTGGCAACGCGCCCAGCCGGCCCCTGCTAAGACCGACGAGGAAAAGCCCAAGGCGGCCCAGGCGTCGAAGTGACAGAGCCTGCGATTGTCGTGCGGTGAGATCCAACGAGGCCGAAGTTGCCAAAACTTCGGGAGCCCTTACCTGTGCGGCCAGAACTCTAGAGCGAGTTCAGCTACGACCCAATTCCCGCTTGATGTCAAGGCAATTTGTGCGACGCGGAAAACCCAAGAATCGCCGTCAATGCAGCGGCAGGCGGGTTCAGAGAGTAGAAAGTGGAGAGTAGACCGCAGTAGAAGGGGAGAAAGTATCAAGTCGAGCTCTTAAGCTCTACTCACTACTTTCTCCCCTCTACTGCTCTCTGCGGCTTTGCCGCAGTGGACGCAGCAGGATTCGAACCTGCGACCACTACCATGTCAAGCCGCCCTAAAGCATCGCCGAAACAACGCAAAACACTGGATTTTTCCAAGTGTAACGCGTGTTGGTACCATTTCAACACCATTCGCGAAAATACAGGATTTCTTGGCTGTTTTCGTGCATTGATGGTAGAACGATGGTAGTATGTGGAATGAACGCGTGATCTTAATGAACAGTGAAGCACAAAATAGCGGATAGGCGAATGACACCTGAGCAGCAGTTGCAATTCTACTATGATCATTTGAATGAGCGATCACAGGAGATCGTTAATTCAATTGATCGATTCTTGCAAAGTATTCTGGGGGCCGACCAGAAGCAAAAAAACGAGACGGCCGAAAAGATAATTTTAGCGGTTGACGCGTTGAGGAGTGGGTTGGCCGTCGACCATCATCCGGTTTGGCTGAACGACTTGCGTAACAAAATGCAGTGGTACATTTCATTTTCCCAAAATGATCTTGAACAAACGCGAAATGTGATAAAGACCGTCACGCTCATTCAGCGAGACGTAAAAGCGAACAAGTGGCAGAAGGCGGTAGAAGCATCGGGGGTGGGGATTGATTTCGATGCAATTTATCGTGAGTGTTTAGAAGCGTCCCAGCTACCAGCGCTTTTCGACGAAATGGTGTCTCAGTTAGAGTTGATCGTCAAAAGCAAAAAGATCGATTCTGTCACAGCTCAAGAGAGCCTGGAAAAACTCATCGCAACAATCAAACAAAATGCTACGCACGACTACTCATCCACAGTTGCGACTAAGGACTATATCAATCTGTTCGCCGAGAACTTCGGGTGGGAGTGTCTTGAGTCAGTTCCGATTATTGCTCCATTCGCGAAAGCAGTTCGCAGAACTCGGGAGCAGATTAGCGCCAAAGTTGACCAGATGAAGTCTCAAATCGACAGCAAGGTACAACAGAAAGCATTGTCCGCGATCCCGCCAGCAGAATTCCGCACCAAGGTGCCACTGAGGATTGAAGTTAAAGCGGAAACGATACAGCCACCATCGGAGTGAACTAACAGATCGCCGCTGGAATCAATCGCCATCATGCCCGACGAACAACGAAAATCAATCCCGTGGCTCTGGTGGACGTTCGCCGGGTTGATGTTGCTCATGGCGTATCCGTTGAGCTTTGGCCCGGCTAACTGGCTCGGCAGGAACGGGTACATCAGCCACACAGTGTATCTCACCACATATTGGCCGCTGATGCAGTTCATCAACCACTGCCCCCAGCCAGTGCAAGCCGTGCTGATGTGGACCTACCGCTATACGGGTGGAGCGTGAGGGTTCTTTACCACCGGCTTCATGTCCGCCCCTCACGCCGCGACTATTCCCCCACCGGCCCGGAACACGATCGATCGTGCAGATCCACCCCACAGCCGGTGGCATGCGAAAGTGTTTCCATTGACAGTGGTGCGACTTTGTCCTCAAATCATGTAACCACGATTTCTTGACGATTGTCGACACCACACGGAACTCAATGAGGGATTGCCAATGTACCCACGCGTTCTTTGTTTCACGCTCGCCTTGATTCTGTGTGCCTCCGTATTCGCCGATGAGAAAAAAAAGAGCGTCAACCTGTACGCCAATCTCAGCTATACGGTCGACAACAGCTCTGAAGAACACATGAAGCTGCGTGTCTTTTCTTGCAAAAAGAATGGATTAAATGCACACACCACAACTTTGGCATCAGTCAAGCCAGAGGGCGTCGTGAGGAGCCGCGATGCGATCTACTATAATACAGCCACGGTGCCGAATGTCGCGTTTACGATCGAGGTGGATGGTGTCGATGTGGCGGCGCTCTATGTGAACTTTAATTCGCTGCCAGACAATCCGACTCTCGGGAATGAGATCAATCCGGCCGTGGAACACCTGGATGTATTTGTGTACAAAGATCAGCATGAGGGCTGGGTCGCGTACTGGCAGGTCTTGCCAAATCATTGAGCTTGAAGCCGTGATGGCAGAAACGAAACAAGCCCCGGCCAGAGATGGATCCGGCCAGGGCTTGGGGGTGAGGGGGTTGAGACTACGTCACAGCTTCCCAGTCAACCACTGGCCGTGGCTGCAATCCAAGCTGGCGATAAAACATCGGCGTCACTGCTGCCAGTCCGATCGATTCATCAACACCGCCAACCCCGCGCAAGTAATGCACCGCATCCTGGATGCTTGAGCCCGCGAATCAGCGTACGGCCTGTGATGTTGTCGGTGATGTGGAATTCTGTTTTCCCTTCTTTGAACTGCTCGCGGTGAATGTACCAGTCTGGATGAATCTCCGGCCCACCAGACAGTCGCCCGCCTTTCCCCTTTTTGCCGCTCGATCTCGCTTGTGGCGCCTGGAGTTCTGCGAGCCCTTCAACTTCGATTCGCTCCTCCAGTAGCCCGGCCAACTTGGTCACCGTGAGGGTGAATTGATCGATGTTGTTGCGGAGTCGCCACTCTGATTTGAGTTCTTCAAAACGCTCCTGAGACTGAGGAGAGTTGTATTTCCCGAGATAAATCGACTTTCCGTCGATGATCGTTCGGGCTTGGCCGCTACCTTTGTGAAGTTGGTAGGTCGGCTCAGTGCGAGGCCTCGACATGCGGCATCCTTTCGAAAGGATCATGGTAGAACCGTGGTAATCAACCAAGGTTTTACGCCGCTCTGCGGTCTCGCAGGTGGCCACAAAGTGTGACCGGGCTTGGTGTTATATCAGTGGACGCAGCAGGATTCGAACCTGCGACCCCTACCATGTCAAGGTAGTACTCTAACCAACTGAGCCATGCGTCCGAGGGAGTGTTCGGCGGGTTGCCGTCACTGTGATGTAATAGTACACAACCAAAATCGGTTTGCAACCCTCTGGATCGTCTCTCTGACCATTCTGAGCCCCTTTTGGGCTGGTTATCTGGGCAAACTCGGCGAACCGTCACACTTGATCCAGACACCAATTTGGGTTGATCGGTTCGCAGCGACCGCCCACTGCAGAAAAAATCCGCGGTCCGCTTGAAATGGCACCGAGTCGCTCTCAATCGCTACGACAACCGGTATAACCGTTAAAGCTTGCCTGTTTTGACGACGATAAAAGTAGATAGCCCTCGGAGAGAGTTTGGATCTCGCCTGCGGGCTGCGAATTGAGTGCTCGTCAAATAGGGTTCAAGCCATGCGGATGCAATATGGATTGGGATTCGTCCTTGCGGTCATGTTGACTGTCTCGGGATGCTGCTGTCCCATGACGTGCTCACCCATGATGTCGTGTGCCCCGATGACGTGTGCCCCCATGACGTGTGCTCCGTTCTCATGCACGCCCTGCTGCTATGCTCAACCCTGCTGTCCGCAGCCGAGTTGGACGGAGAAATTCGAAGACGCGTATTGGGACCTGTCTGACTGCGTGCATCATCATGGGTGCCACATGCAGCAGAGCCTGTCGTCTTCCATGAAGCAGTTGGCGGCCAACCTGACCCCGGAAGATAACTACGCCGGCGAGAACAATTACAAGCAGATGCCGGCGTCCGCCAAGGTCCCCCCTCAATCTGCTCCCAAAGAGAAGAAACACCGTACCTGCCAGCGCTGCAAACAGTCTCCGTGTCGCTGTGGTCACTGTGAAGGCTGTGACGGTTTTGAAGAGGCTGATCCGAACGCACCTGCGAACACCGAGGTCTATCAGGAACAGTACCCGGATCAGTACTACACGCCACCTCCGGAAAACGCCGTCCCGTACCAGCCACAGCCGGTGACCCCAGTTCCCACCCCGGGGCCGACTCCGATCTTCCAGAATCCACCCTCCGCAGCTCCTGCAAATCCACCACCCGCGCCAGTGACTCCGCCGGTGAATCCACCAGCGACTCCTCCAGCAACTCCCCCGGCGGCACCTGCAGAGCCGCCACCCGTTCCTCCTGCCGCTGAGCCCGTCGCTCCCCCTGCTGAACCGGTGACTTCGGAGACGGCCCGCACAACGCGCAGAACTGCTCCAAAATCTGCCCCCGCCAATTCGACATCGGCCAGGACGACAACGCGGGTGAGTGCCCGGACGACCGAGCCCAAGGCGACGGTCACCCCGATCGACGTTTCGATTCCCGAGGACGAAGACCTCAAACTCAAACCGATCAACTTCACGACGCACGCGCCGTTGGGCAAGGACGGCTGGGAGCCAGTCGCCGCACCCAAATAAGCAACGCTGGCCAAGCTGTGCCTGACGAGTTCAACTCGTGAGTAGCAATTCGCCGTAGCCGCATCTCGCCAGGGTGCGGGCCTAGCCAGTCACTCGCCCGCGTTCTGGCGAAACGCGGCTACAACCCAGAGCCGCAATCGCGATTCTTCTCTAAGGTCGTCGCAGATTGAGCCCTTGGCTCGAAGGAGTTCTCCGGTCGTCCCCAGGCTTCAGGGTAAAGCTCTGGCGAGATTCCGCGACACTCATCGGCTGCTACCGGGAAGTCATCCCCAACGAGAGATCGCTCTGGCCCGATGCCCTTTTGCCCGGCTATCTTCCGCCTGAAAAACCGTCCATCACGGCCATCGTGATGGCAAGGGGCATGATGGATTGCCTGCAATTCCGTAATGCTTTCTGATCAAGGGGTTATACGGTTTCATAGGATCACATCGTGATTGTGGAACACTGCTGTTCTACAGTTTCCTTAATTATTAACACTTCGGCCCGGACTCACGTCAGCAAGACACCCATTCGAATGTAGTTAAGGCTCTGTGTCTTAATGGATTCGCATCCGACACAACTCCATATGCAGCAATGGGAATTGTCCTTCGACGGAGAGTCTCTTTTAGTGCTCCGGTGATGATCTGTCGACGACGGGAAGGCGGTCGGTCTTGGCGCGTTCACTGTCATTGCTAAGCGTCAGCTTGACCGATATGTTGGTTGGTTCATGTGTGGTTGAGGCCATTGGCCCCTCCGCATTCGATAACTCCGATTCCTCAAAGCGTCTTGAGGGACGATGTTATCGCACCGACGGTCTCTTACCGCTCAAAGGGCCAAGTATGTCGATTTCCCAAGTACGTCGTCACGGATTTACGCTGATCGAGTTGCTGGTTGTCATTGCCATTATCGCGGTACTGATTGCCCTGCTGCTGCCGGCTGTGCAACAGGCACGTGAGGCAGCTCGGCGGTCGCAGTGCAAGAACAATCAGAAGCAGATGGCGATCGCCCTGCACAATTACCATGACACTCATGGGGCTTTTCCGATTGGCAACCTGGCCAACATCAACTTTACGATGCAAGACTACATCCTGCCCTACATTGATCAGGCGAATGTCTACAATCGGATGAATTTCAATTACAACGGCAATTGCTTCAACATCAATACGAGCGACATCTACGCCAGCAGGGTCCCGTCGTATGTTTGTCCCACAGACCCACTGGCGACCACACCGGGTGCCTACCCGGGTCTCGGAAATTTCCTGGTGGGCTCCTATTTCGGGACCATGGGGACGGCTCCGGCCACTAAGACGGGTATGTTCTATTCGTCCAGCGCGGGGCCTACCGTGAAGATGCGAGATGTCACCGACGGCACCTCCAACACGCTGCTCTTCGGTGAGCGTGGTATGCCGACCGACGGGCAGTTTGGCTGGGTCTTGTGCGGCTACGGCAACAACAACGACGGCGAAGCGGACAATCTGCTGACCACCGCAACGGGGCTGGCTAAAGGCGATGCCAGCGGGGCTCACAACAATCATTACTGGAGCTACCACACCGGCGGCGCCCATTTCGCACTGGGGGACGGTTCCGTGCGGTTTCTCAGCGTCAACATGAGCTTCACCACGTTCCAAGCAGTCTCGACCAAAGCGGGCGGTGAGGTGATTGGTGAATTCTAATCATGTGCATGCCGGTACTGTGTTGGCAGTCTGCTTGCTCCTGTGTGGCTGTGGTTCAAGCGAACCAGAATTGTCACGGTTAGCCGTATCGGGCCAAGTCACGGCAGGGGCAGACAAGGCGATCAACGGGGCCATCAGCTTTCTTCCCGAAGGGGGCAACACTGGCCCCGCGGTGACGACCTCGATCTCGAAGGGCGCTTATCATTTCGACGCGACCAACGGTCCCATCGCCGGGAAATACAAAGTGGTCATCGTCCCCGGTGCAGAAAGCAAAGGGGGACGAAAACTGCCCGCTGCCGGGGCGCCCGCGCCTGACAAGTCTACTGGAACTCCAACACTAAGCAGTGGCGGCCAACCGCTGTCCGCGACGGTCTCTGCGGAAGATACCAGCTTCGATTTCGATCTGAAGTGAGCATCTGAAGTTCGGAGAGTAACTTAAGGTCTGCGGCTCCGTGGCTGACGCTGCCAGCGTCAGAATACAGACGCTTCTTCGTAAGTGACCGTCGGTGGTTAGTAGAAGAATAATCTCACGCAAAGGCGCCAAGATCGAAGATAGGAATTCTTTGCGCCTTGGCGCCTTTGCGTGAGATCTTGTATTTCGGGATTCTGGACGTTGCGCGGGATTTGCGGGCGTAGCGCAAGACAAACGCGTACTTGCGAAAGTGGATTTCTCCTGCGGACTTAACAAGAATTAAAACAACTCGCGGATTGGCTGTCCGTTGTTTTGGACGATGTAATGAGGACGCCCCTGATTGTCGAGATAGGTGGCATCCAGAGGCACATCCATATAGCGATAGATGGTCGCTGCAATGTCTGCAGGCGTCACCAGTCGATCTTTGATGGTGCCGCCATCGGCTTCGGTCGCTCCCACGACCTGACCGTGTCGCAGGCCACCTCCAGCCAGCGAGATCGACATCACCTCGGGCCAATGATCGCGTCCATCGCTGCTGCCTTGGGTTCCCATCATCGGAGTGCGGCCGAATTCTCCCATCGCAATCACCAGGACATCATCCAACAGACCTCGTTCGTCCAGATCGCTGACGAGCGTGCTGATGGCATGATCAAACAAGGGGAGTAACTTACCCATTCCTTTTGAGATTCCGCCATAGGGAGGAATGTTGTCGCCGTGCGTGTCCCAACTGGCTCCTCCCGAGTGATTCATACCAATCGTGACGAAGCTGACCCCCGCTTCGACGAGTCTCCGCGCCAGGAGCGCCTGCTGGAACCAGAGGTGTTTGCCATACCGCTCGCGGTTGGCCGCCGGTTCCCGCGACAAATCGAATGCCTTTTGGGCACGGCCCCCTAACACCATCTCCACGGCCTGGCTGAGATAGGCGTCCATCGCGAGCATCGATCCTGCCTGATCGACACCACTTCGCAATCGATCCAGATCACGCATGAGTGTCCGGCGCTCACCGAGTCGATCGGCGGAAAGCTCCTCTGGCAACTGAAACAGATTGGCCCCGGTGGTCTTGCCGGTATCGTTGCCGTCGATGTCATAGATGGGCAGCTTGGTCGCTTGCTCGGCGATGAACGGGTCGAACCGTTTGCCAAGATATCCGGCAAACGCCAGATGCTTACGCGGCGACGCCACCGCCGCAACATAAGGGGGCATGGAAGGATGGTTTGGTCCATGCAGCTTCGCCACGACCGACCCGATGGCGGGGTACTTCGAGTCGGCCGTATTCGAACCCAGGTGGCCCGTTTGAAACACGCGGTTCGGGTTGTGGCTGCTCAACCGGGCATCAACAGAACGGATCAGCGTAAACTTGTCGAGGAGCGCCGCCTGCTTGGGGAGATGCTCACAAATCTGCACACCGGGCAGCTTGGTCGAAATGGCGCCAAAGGGACCGCGGTTCTGCAGCGGCCGCAGCGGCTTGACGTCCCAGGTTTCTAATTGACTCGGCCCACCCGACATCCACACCAGGATGACACTCTTCGGCCCTTTCCCTGCACCGGCCGTCTCGGCCGCTTGGGCACGGCAGCGCAACAGCTCAGGCAAACTCAATCCAGCGACACCCGCCAGTCCCGCCTTCAGCAGTCCACGACGACTGCCGCAGGTCACGCCTTCGCGTTCGTCCCCATAGTAATTCCTGAAGGCATGCTGCTGATGAACCGCCGAATGTGGGCGAATGCCGGCCATCAGGAAGTCTCCATTAATGTACTGACTTGAGTCCCTGTTGATACGAGGCTAAATCATATCGATTAATGTTGATGGATGCAATGACTTTTTTTGCTTGAGAAATCGAGGCGGTCTCTCCGGCTTAACTACCGCGGGATCGCAAAGTCAATTTCATTGAAGCTTTTCGCTTCCACGTTGGCGGTCAGCGGCGACTTATCGTAGTCGGAATAGACTTTGCCGATACGCTCGGCTGCAGGCACAGACTCCACGGGTTTGGGTGTCAAACCCGAGCCATCAGGAACCGATTCGGGTTCCCCGACGACCTCCTGCGTAATGACGACGCGAAATTCGCCCGCCATCGACCCGTCGTCTTCGCCATGTGTCGACAGCGTGTATCTGCCTTCCTTGTCGATGGTCCCGCCGGCGGTCTTACCCGTCTGACCGCCCAATGGAATGAAGGCAATCGATCCGCCACCGGCCATCGGTTTGCCGTCGAATGTCACGAGTCCAGAAACGGGATAGACGGGAGGCACGTTCGAGCCACTTCCACATCCAGCGATAGTCATGAGCAGCGAGAACGTGATGGCGAGATTCTTGGACATAGCGTTCTTGTGACTCGGCAAAAGGAATGACAGTGGTGATGGAGTGAGCGGGAGGTCCATGTCGCCGGTTCCAAATAGACCGATACGAGCGAGGAAGACTGGCGAGCCGGATGCTGCGGATGCTTTGAGCTCTGGTAGATCAACAGCTCCGGGCGTTGTGGCATATCGACTCACCATTTGTACGATTATCGCCCTTAAAGCTCGCCAGGAACCTCATTACCGCCTCGCGAGCCGAGTGCCTGCCAGACCGTCAGATTAATATTGTTGGAAAAGAACCGGACGCTGCCGTCCGCCATGGCTCCTTGAACACCGCCAACATGATAGCTGCGTGCTGCGCTCTGCAACTCTCCGTAAGGATTGCTGACCTGCACACAGGGCATCCCTTCTTCGGGGGCCGTGCGACATCCCCAAATCGCATCCGAAACCGCACTATTCGGCCCATTCAACGTGCAGAAAATGTCGGCTCCCATAACTCCGTAGAATGCGGTGCCGCGAGTGTCGAGTGTCGGAAGGTCCGCGGTACCACCCTGTTTGCGGAAAGCACGAAACTTCAATTCGCTTAAAGCAATCGTATTCGACGAACCGTCGAGCATATCTCGCAGGTTAACTTTCTGATTCGTACCAAACACGCCTCCGATGGCTGGATCTCCGGTATAGTTCCGACCGTACTTTCCCTTGCCATACGACGCAGCGTAGTTTCCGCGGGTCAGGTCTTCCATTCCCGTCCCATTCCCGAACAATTCCTTACGCCAGGGATGGCTGGGACATTCCATCAGTCGCAAACGATCTTTTCCAACCGTAATGCCGCGGCTTGTATAAGTGCCGTTGCCGAACCAATCGACGACTTCCGGTCGCTCGGTTACGATGGTCATGAAGCCATTGTAGTGCGCAGTCTGGTCGATATACGGCAGTAGCATCGCAATCCATGGCCCGCCAATAGCCACAGGACCACCACCGTTGGCCCCGTTCGGATTATCGGCACTGGTGTCAGTCGGTGAAGTGGGGCCTGTGCGGCCATTGACGGTTCCCAATGGGAAGGCATTGTAGGCTTCGTGGTAGTTGTGGAGCGCCAAAGCCAGTTGCTTAAGATTATTCTTGCACTGCGAACGGCGGGCGGCCTCCCGCGCTTGCTGGACCGCAGGCAGCAAGAGCGAGATTAACACGGCGATAATGGCCACGACCACCAGCAGTTCGATCAGCGTAAACGCGCGTCGAATCGGCCGAAAGTTTTGCATGTCTGTAGTCCTTTAACGAGAGAATTTGAGTCGTAATAAACAGTTGATTAAAAGTCTCAAGCGTCTTGCGTGAGTGTGATCACTGTTACGATTTTCCTGACAACTCAAATTTGAAGTTGTTCTCGCCCCCTGATTCCACTTCGGCCGATAATCCGCTGGATTCCGGATTGCCATAGGTCTCGGGAATCTTGGAGCGAACTCGGAAGGGGCTCTTCACTTCACTTTCGGTCTGTGAAGCTTGACGGTCTGCATCCGTCATCGGTTTGCCGTCAATGCGGTAGCGTTCGCTCGCCTGGATCGCCACGCCATGCTTGCCGATCAGAGCTCCGCGACCGCTATTCATGGACAAGGTAAATTTCCCATCGGGGCCTGTCAGGGCGACGGATGTCGGCCCTCCTTGTTCCGGCGCGAATACGACATTGGCCTCGCGGAGCGGCTGGCCGTTATACAGCACGACACCCGATGCTGGGGCAGTCGATATTTCACTTCCGCAGCCGACCATTGACACCAGGCTCAGCGCGATCACAGCCAGTCCAAACCAAGGTCTCATTTCAACTCCTGAGCGATGTTCGAGTAATCTGCAGAGACTCACAATAATTGTTGTCGGTGAGCCCCGTACCATAAGTGCGGGGGTTCTTCGTACGGCAAATATGTTGTCGGTACCAATCCACCCCAGTCTCTACGGGATTGGACTCATGGGGCACAGGAACTGTCCGCTGATTAAAACTCTGCGAGAGTCTTGCCATCGGCGCGCCCACCCAGACGTTGATAGGTCGTCTGGTCGATGTTTTCACTAACGAACCTGACTCCGCCGTCCACCATCAGAAATTGTGCGCCACCCACATGCATCGACTTGAAGCCCCACGAGTAGTTGTAGTTGACAGGGTCTGTACAAGCGGCGTTGACGATTCTCGTCGAATTGTCGCAGGTCGTGAAATCATTAATTGGAGTCACGGTGGAGCACTGAGCGGCACCGTTCGAATTGCCATGCCACCAGCCGCGGCGGTGATGGTTCGTTGACACGTCACTACCCGCTGGGTTCCAGCTGCAGTTCGCCAAAGTCTCTCCGACAAAGATGGTATTTGATGTTCCGTCGGTTACGTCGTCCGTGGTTAACACGACTCCGTAGTAAGAGAACATTCCCGAAACCAAGGCGGAGTTGCTGGAGCGACCAAACACGATCGCATTTACCTGAGCATCGGTGGATGAACTGCCCAATTCTGCGAAAACGTTATAGGGTTGGCACGGGGTCGAAGAGCTGTCGGTGCGCTGCGAACCGATCGAGCCACCATAACTGGCCTGGGCCCAACCGCGAAACATTTCGGGACTCGTGTCTGTGGGGCACCGGGCGATCGGAATCTGATGTGTCCGCGCCGCTTGACCATCGCTGAGGATCTGGTGCGTAACGTCACCAGTGGCGGGGCTGGCTCCGGCCTCCCATGTGCTCGATGCAGGGTTGCCGAAATTGAGCTGACCGTACAGGGCGGCTTGATCGATGAACGGCAGGATGCGAACCTGCCAGCCGACGCACGGCAGCTGCGTATTGGGATGTGCGTTGTTCAGGCCCGATGGCGCGAAGCAGCCATACGTTTCGTGATAGTTGTGCAGAGCCAATCCGTACTGTTTGAGATTGTTCTTGCACTGACTGCGGCGTGCTGCTTCACGTGCTTGCTGTACTGCCGGCAGTAGTAACGAAATGAGTACTGCGATGATGGCGATCACGACTAGCAACTCAATGAGAGTGAAGGCTCCTCGTGAATCACGGCATGGATGAGAGACTCGCGAGCGAGACATCCGGCTTCGTGCCGTGGATGGAGCCAATTTAATGCGAGTTTTCATCATTAGGAAGCCTTTGTATCACACGTAATTAGTAGAAAACGCGACGCAATTCATCACACACACATCGTCCGCGCAGAGTATCCCTGTCATGTTGGTCAGCGAGTCCCTGTCATTTCAGAGACATCGTGCTGTCGCCAGGCGAAGAGCGCCCATGGCAATTACGTACGCAAATGGAGCCCCGCCTCCGACCTCTGTGGGGACACTCTAAGAACTAAGTTGAAACGTTTAATGAATCACGAACGAAGATATGATGAATGCCGGAGTGGCCTTAGAGGTGAGTGTGAGGAGACTGTGTGGGAGTCGTGTGATGTGTGTATAAAATGTGGAGGAGGTATTAGATTGGCGTGTGATTAAGATTAATAAACTCACATCGCTACTCCGCGGAGGCGATCACCTGAGTTTCGATAAACTGATTGACTTCTCGCCCATGAGTGAGCGAGAGCAGGTGACCGGCACCCGGCACGATCAGATCCGCTTGACTGAACCGGGCAGGTAACAGCCAATCTCGCTGTCCATGAATCTGGCTGATCGAGACGTTGGCGACGCTCGCTGACGGAGTCCATTCCAACAAGGCTCGCGACGCCCAACTTAAGAATCGACCATCGGCAGCGGCGAGTTGCCGCAGGATGCCACGGAATGCGGGGCCGCAGAGTGCGCCTGCCATCCAGAGACTCGCTTGCGCGCTGCGTGGGCCGAACGCTGACAGGCCACTCAGGTGCCGCAGCTTTGGGTAGATCCAACGCAATCCCGCCGGAGAACGCAGGCTGCCGATCAGAATGCACTTCTTAACTGGTAACAGCGCGGCCATCTCGAGAGCGACGACTCCGCCAAACGAGGCCCCGCCGAGATAGGCGTCAGGCGATAGGATGACACGCTCGGCCAAGCGTTCGGCGTAGTGAGCAAGCGTTTCTCGAGGCTCAGGGGGAATCCACTTGGCGACCTGAAGTTCAGGAAACGCCTGTTGTTGAGGCCGAAACATTCTCGCATCTGCGCCCATTCCCGGCAGCAGGAGTAACGAGGTCGGTGCCATCGTGTGCGGTGCGTTTCTTCGGCTAAGGAGAGTGTCAATTGACGAGGAATGTGCAACATCTCCGCTCAATTGCGTCGCCGTTTTTTCTTCGAGCTGCTTCCGTCATCATTCACATACAGTGACACTTTGTAGATCGCATATACGGCGCCGACAATACATGCCAGAAAGAGGTAGACGGCAAGCATGTTGGAATGACCCTGCAGTCGTGAGGCATGCTCGACGCTGGGTATGTATTGGACCGGCACACTTCCGTTTGATGGTAAGGTCCAGTCCGTCGAGACTTCGTCATTTTCGCTGCGGCTGGCGCCCCCCGCTTCACTGAATTGATATTCGACGCGAAGCACGGTGGAGGTCCGTCCGCGCCGCCCCTGCTTGGTCACTTCCTTCGCCCCAGTCAGCTTGGCTTCCACCGATTTGCCCCAGACCGCGTACCGCAATTCATTCAGCGAATAGCAGCCGGTCATAATCAGTGCGATGCCCACGATCAGAATCCACTTGAATTTGGCGAGTTCTTCATCCTGGTCCATCGTGGCCTCGTCGTAAAAGGGCTCGTCAAACCACGTGCTCGCGGTGAACACATTTGGCGCGGGTAGACTCGATCGATTGAAGGGTGCGACCGAGAGAGATCTCGATCGAGACATTTGTGATTGTGTCTAGAAAGACATCAGATTGCAATCGTACAGATAGCGGCCCCCGTGGCAGACGCTGCTAGCGTCTGCGTTTCGGGAGGGCGAGGCTCCTGCCGAGCCTAACACGACCGCAGGTCGGCGTCCGCCGGAGGCCCGTTCATGCCTCCGGCGGACGCCGAGCTAAAGCTCGTCCTAGGCTCGGCGGGAGCCTCGCCCTCCCGTCTCAAACACGCATTAAGGTCAATCAGTTACCCCACACAAAGGTAATCGGCACTTCGATATCCGGATGCAGGCTGTGATGGACCGGGCAGGTGTGAGCGGCGTTTTCCAGCTTCGTACGATCGGTAGCAGTCAACACGGCCGCGATGGCGGTGGGGATCGTGATGGTAACGATTAGCTTGCCAATGCGGCGGGTCGGGGCGGCGGCCATCTCCTTGGTGACGTGGGTCGTCATGCCGGTCAGGTCCCAGCCATTGCGTTCCGCGACGATGCCCATGATGGTCATCATGCAGGCCCCCAGCCCCGTCGCTACAAGGTCGGTTGGCGAGAACGCTTCGCCCTTGCCGTGATTGTCGAGCGGGGCGTCGGTGATCAGTGTGCTTTGCGAGGGGCCATGAGTGGCTTGGCAACGCAAGCCGCCCTGATAGACGACATCGATTTCGACGGCCATGATTTTGATCTCTTGTCCGCGGAGTTAATTCCCCGTATCGATACGGAGCGCATCCGGAATGGGCTGCACCTTGCCCGAACGATCCACACACGCCAGCACTGATTCGGCCTGTGACAGCAATTGCCCGTCGCGATAAAGGAAGTATTCGTGCTCAAGCTTAGCGGCGCCGACCCGTTTGATGCGGGTCTTCAGCGTCAGCCAGTCGTCATACCGGGCCGGAGCACGGAAGTGGGTATTTAGCCGCACGACGACCAGCAAGAGGCCCGCTTCTTCCATGATGCGGTAATTGCCGCCATCTGCCCGCAGGAGTTCCGTCCGCCCCATCTCAAAAAACGTGGCGTAGTTCGCGTGGTGCACATAGCCCATCGCGTCGGTCTCTTTGTAGCGGACGCGAAATTGAATCTCGTGTTCGGTCAACATGGCAGGTGGCTGGTGGGTTGCGTGAGGCGGTTTCAGAGACTGTAGCGTGCTCTGCCAATTGTATGAGGGTGTGAGGGATGGAGAGTAGGGGAGAGCAGAACTAAGGCAAGGAACGGTACCACTTGCAACTCTCACCCTTCACATTTCACCCTTCCTATGTTCTGGCAACCGTCGCCAACGGCGGGGCCGCGTCGTAGGTTCGCGACGATTTGTTTCCCGTGATGTCCGCTGCCTGTAAGAGCGCCAGTTGATACAGTTCCTGGCCAGCCGGAGTCGGATAGTTCGTATCCAGGCACGCCTGGCAGATCGAATTGCGGTCTTTATCGACGCAGCTCGCGATGGATTCCAGTGGCAGGTACCGCAGGCTGTCGGCTCCCAGTTCCTTGGCCATCGCGGCTTCGATTTCCGGTGTGAGCGGCTCACCCGGCTTCAGGAACTTGGTCGCAAACAATTCATCGACGCGTGACATGTCGATGCCATAGAAGCACGGGGCGAGAATCGGCGGACAAGCCACTCGCACATGGACCTCCTTGGCATGCCCGCGCTTCCGCAGTTGCGAGATTAACGCCCGCATCGTCGTCGAGCGGACAATGGTGTCCTCGACCAGGAGGACGCGTTTGCCGTCGAGGACTTCGCGGAGCGGCGTGTACTTCATGCGAACCTTGTCGGCCCGGTCCTTGCCTTCAATGAAGGTCCGGCCGACATAGCGATTCCGAATCAAACCTTCGAGCGACGGGATCCCCAATTCGAAGGCCATGCTGTCCGCCGCGGCCTTGGCGGTATCGGGGACGGGGACGACGATGGTGTTGTCCCGATCATCGTCAATTTGCAGCGTTTCCTGGCGGGCCAGTTCCTCGCCGAGTCGTTTCCGGCTGAGATACACGCTGCGGTCGTCGAGGGTACTCGCCACGTTGGCGAAATAGATCCATTCGAAGAAGCAATGGGCCTTCCGCGGTGAGGGAGCAAACTGCTCCAACCGGAGTCGGCCATCCTGAATGATGATCGCATGGCCGGGGGGCAGGTTTTTGATATTGGACCGCTCAAAACCCATGTTATCGAGCGCGACACTTTCGCTGGCGGCGGCAAACATCGAACCCTGAACCGCATAGCACAGAGGACGGATGCCCAGAGGGTCACGGGCCACGATCATATCGCCCAGCGCATTCAAATAGACAATGTTGTAGGCCCCGTCGAAGCGCTTCGCGAGGTTCGCCAACATCTCGACTGGCGTTGGCTTCTTGTCACCGGCGAGCTCCTGGCAGATATGGTGCATCAAGATTTCGGTGTCGGTTTCGCGAGCCAGATGGAAATCCGCCTGGTCGAGAATCTCTTTCCGCAATTGCGGATAGTTCGCCAATTGCCCATTGAAGGCAAAGCTGAACCATTTGGATTTTTCGATGTGATGCCGTTCGAACGGCTGAGCGTAGCTGCGGTCTTCGGGACCACAGGTCGCATACCGCACATGCCCGATGGCGGCACAACCGGCGTATTCCTTCATGAGCTGCTCGAAGGGAGCCGCTTTATTGAGCTGAAAGACTTCAGTGACCGACCCGACTTCCTTGTGGGTGTCGATCAATTGCTTGCGATCGGGGTTGTACGACGTCATTCCCGCCGCAAGTTGTCCCCGGTTCTGGATTTCCAACAACAGCCGCGGAATCAATCGCGACGCCTGAGCCGGTCCCTGGGACGGGCACAGGGGACTGGTTCCCATATTCGGGAGATGATAAATAGCAGCGACGCCACATTCGTGATGCAGTTCGCCCATACAGAATCGTCTCGTTTCGGTGCTGGGGGAAGATGGGTGCCGCACTCAACGCAGTCCATGGGCTGCAGCACGTCTGGGGGGTGGATCAGCGAGCCCTTCCGCTACGACAGATCTTAACGTCCTGCTATCCAGAAACCAATCCGGAATTCACATCGGACAGCACGGTTTGGTGTGACATAAACGTTAGTTGATCATCTCGGGGGCGACTTGTCTCGCGGAATCTACCGATTAGGCGAGCGGTAGGCGTAAGCCTACTGGTTTGGGGCGAGTCCCAATGAACCATTGACGTTGATCCAAACCAGTGGGCTCACGCCCACCGCTCGCCTAATTTACGGAATCGCATGGACCAGCAACTGATCATGCCCCGCGGCTGACCAATTTGACGCCGCAATTAGCACAACCTTGCTGCCCGACCGCAAAACACCGTCGGTTAGCCCCCATTGGACCACAAAGTCCAGGATTTGCTGCGGAGTGCTCTCGGTCAGATTGGCGATCAATGGCGTCACGCCCCAAAACAGTGCCATCTTGGTGGCCACGTGTGGATAGGGAGTCAGCCCCAGGATGGGAACTTGCAGCCTCTGATTGGAAACGGACAACGCCGTTTTCCCCGAACGAGTGGCGACGACAATCAGATTCGCACCAAGCATCTCGGCGACGATCCCCGCACCGTGCGTCACGGCTTCGGTCACTTCCAGTGCGCGGGTTCGAACTTGTGCCAGGCTGATATCCGGGGGCGTCTGATGGACCCGCAGCCGCTCGGCTTCATGGGCCAGGCGGTTCATCATGCTGACTGCTTCGACGGGATAGTCACCCGCCGCGGATTCACCGGACAGCATAATGGCGTCGCTGCCGTCCAGAACCGCGTTGGCCACGTCGCTGGCTTCGGCGCGGGTCGGCCGGCTGTTCTTCTGCATGCTGTCGAGCATCTGTGTGGCGGTAATCACCGGGATTCGGTGCTGATTGCACATCCGGATGATCCGCTTCTGCAAGCCGGGGACTCGCGCGATATCGACTTCCACACCCAGATCGCCACGCGCCACCATTACCATGTCGGTGGCTACGATGATTCGCTCCAGATCATTAACCGCTTCCATCTTCTCGATCTTCGCGACGATCTGCGGGACGTGCGATGGTTTGAGGTCCGCGATCGCTTGTTGTAATTCTTCGATATCCTCCGCTCGACGGACAAAGCTCAAACCGATGAAGTCGATTTGATGATCAAGGGCCCAGACCAGATCTTCGCGATCTTTGGGAGTCAGGCTGGGAGTACTCAGGATCGCACCGGGCAGATTGATCCCCTGTCGATTCCGGATGATTCCGGGCTGGATGACTTCGCAGACGACTCGATCAGCAGCGAGTGGCTTGCTGACCACGCGCATCGAGACTGCTCCGTCAGCCAGCAGGATCAGATCGCCTTCCTGCAGATCGTCGATCAAGGCTGCGTAGGTGCAGGTCAGATGCATGGGCTGCAGCGGATCGGCTTTTCGGACGAACTCCACCTTCATGCCGGCGAAACATTCGAGCATTCCAGATGGAAGTTCATTCAGCCGGATTTTCGGCCCCGAGAGGTCACCCAGAATACCCAGCGGCCGTCCCAGCCGGGACGAGATCTCACGAATGTAGCCGACAATCTGGGTCAGCCATTCATGGCTGCCGTGAGCAAAATTGAGCCGAAAGACATCGACCCCGGCCTTCACCAGCTCTTCCAGTTTTTCCGGCTTGGCACAGGCCGGTCCGACTGTGGCGATGATTTTCGTTTTGACCTGCATCAGCCGTTCACCGGCTCCGCCCTTGTGAATCGTCGCTCCCGACATTGCGGCTCCCTACAGTGGATTTGAGGTGCAACACATGACCGGGATTGTGACCGCTAAGAGAAAGAACGGCAAGTGGCATAATGCAGTTCATAAGTCCCATCCCTCGCCTGAATTAATGGGTCTTATGGGACGGATGGGACACATGGGACTTATGGGAATAAGGCCAATTGGGGCTGGCCACGAATTGATTGCCAGACTCATTGAACGCTGCATGGGCAATCGAATTGATGCCGGATAATACTCTACGCGGCCATTAAATCGTCTGATCCCATAAGTCCCATCCGTCCCATGTGTCTCATAAGTCCCATCAAATTCATCGGACTTATGCGGCTTCATTTTGCTCAAGCGGCGCGGCAGTCTGATTAGGCAGCCGTTTTCGGAGACGCTGCGCCAGCGGCAGATCATCCAGGTTTTTCAGCCCAAAGACTTCCAGAAATGTGCGGCTGGTTTCGTACAAATGCGGTCGCCCCAGCGAATCATCAGCTCCGCCAATTTTGACGAGGCCCCGTTCCATCAATTGCTTCAACATTTCAATGCAACTGACGCCGCGGATGGCTTCAATGTCGGCACGAAT
This sequence comes from Planctomycetaceae bacterium, assembly GCA_021732415.1. GTDB lineage: Bacteria > Planctomycetota > Planctomycetia > Planctomycetales > Planctomycetaceae > JAKFVC01. The sequence continues at coordinate 29,367 of JAKFVC010000031.1, read as the reverse complement.
GATGGGCTGGCGGTAGGCCACGATGGCCAGCGTTTCCAGTGCGGGAGCGGTCAGCTTCAACTCCGCCTGTCGTTGATGCAGTTTTCCCAGCCAATGAGCAAACGCAGGACGTGTCAACAATTGATAACCGGCCGCGACTTGCTCGATACGAAATGACGAACCGTGCCGCTCGTACAATTCGTTGAGTTGCCGCGCGATCGTCCGCGCCTCGGTGGGGTCAGCCAGCAAGGCAAATTGGGCCAGCTTGCGAGAGGACAACGCTCCGTCGGCGACAAACAACACAGCCTCAACGCGGGCCATCTTCGGCGTTCGAATGCCCGCGGCGCGGCTGGCTGAGGGAAACGCGAGCGTCTCAACCGACTCGGGGCCGGCGACTCTCCACAACCATTCGATGGCCGGTTTTGGAGAACCAGCCTTGGCAGTGCTGCCCACGGACCACATTCGAGAAGACGGAGTGTGCCAGGCAGACATGGTGATAGTTCTTCAAGCGGATTCGTGGGACGGGTCTCCAGGCCCGTCCGTCCCCCGTAAACTTCTTTCGGAGATCATGTCCTTGGTCGCTTACGCTGAGCTCAGAACATGGAATCAACGAATGGACCTGTCGGCAGCATCGAACCCGTCTCAAATTGGAAGAGCGGGGACGGACGGGCCTGGAGACCCGTCCCACGATTCGTGCTCGTCCTTATTCCTGTCCGCGAGCCACAATCTTGCGTTGCGGAGATGATGACTGCCAAGCTTCCAGTTTCTCCAAAACTTGACTCACCGCCAGCAACGGTTCTTCCGCTTCGGCTTCGAATCGCAGAGTTTTCTTGGGATCCTTGGCATGGATGGCCGAGCACGTAAAGAGGAAGGAATTGCTGTCCTCCAGATACGTGAAGTACTGCTTGCTCTTGCCCACACCCAGAGCTCGCAATTGCTTGGTGGCGGCTTGCCAGGTCAGCTCATCGACTCCCGGAACTTGTTCTTCGTCAGTCTCGGCCGGTGGCGTTGCGGGTTCGGCAGGGACTTCCGGCGGCTCGGGCGGAGGGATGACCGCTTGAGGATTACGACGGCCGGTGTTGGGACTCTTCGCAACCGGGGGAGGTGCAAAGTTCTCCGCCTCTTCCGTTTCTGCTTCCGGTGCGGACTCAGCTGGCTGGAATAACGGCGCGTCATGCGGTCCACGTGGCCGTGACTGGGCTGCGGGCTTTTTGGGCTGGGCTGGGCGAGTGTTGTTCGTCACCGGCGGGGCTTCGAATGGATTCGCTTCCCCGGTCCCTTCAGGAGCACTTTCCTGATCCTCTTGCGGCTCGGAATCGCGGCTGCGAGAAGGATTTGTACGCAAATTCCCGCTCGATTTGCCACTAAAGCTGGAGCCCGCGTCGGCGTAACGCTCACCGCGAGGTTGTGACTTCGCTTTCGGTGCGTCCTCGAATTCGTTGAACGGTTCCGCGTCCTTCGCGATCTCTTCGAATTCGTCGGCCGAGTTCTGACCCCGGGGGCGTAGACGTCCGCCAGGTCGCGAATCCGTCTCCTCTTCTTCGCTGTTGCTTAGGTCGCCAGCAGAATTCTCGATGAACTCTTCGTCCTGATTCTCTTCGAATGGAGAGGCCCGCTTACCGCGTGGGCGCGTGGGTTCCTCGTCGAATTGTTCGTCCGCGTCACGATGCGCGCTGCGGCCACGTGACTTCGATTTGCGCGAGGCCAACGGATCATCGAAGCCATCGCCATCGGAGCCCGATTCTTCGAGCGGAGCGAATAAATCGTCAGCATCGTGCCGTGCGGCATCTCCCAACCGTGGCTCGGAATAGTTCCGGTTATCGCGGCTGGAGGCTGTTGATTTGGAACCATTGAGATCAATCAGATTGCCAGGAGCAAACTGAGGAATACCAACGACGGCTAATATTGGCACAGCCACCAGGGGCGCGAGCATCAGCAACGCACCCATCGGCCCACTTCCTGTGGAACGCATGGCAGGACACCTCCCTGTGTCATACCGACTCTTCGCAATCACCACGGCAAATTTTGGGTTTGGGTCATGCCACGGTGCCGAAGGTACGGCGAACTTTTTTCAGCAAAAACACTGCTGGCCGAGGTTTTTTTACTCCTCAGCGTCGGGGATTCTAATGACACCCTTCCAGAGCGACAATGGCAATTTCTGCCGGTTCACCGACAAAATTTCAAACGGAGGAATCAAGGTATCGTGGGACGGGTCTCCAGGCCCGTCCGTCCCGTAGCTTGACTCTCCCGAGTCGAGCGAATTCCTTACGCCTCGAGGAGCGCAGAACACTGTCCTGCGCTAGCTAACACATATCTGTGAGTCGATGTTCCACGAGGTTCGCCCGACTCGGGAGAGTCAGACTACGAAGGGGGACGGACGGGCCTGGAGACCCGTCCCACGATACAGTCACCAATAAATCACATTTGCGACTGCCGCCGCGGCTCGTTCCTGGACCGCGCGGATCGCTTGTTCGGTCACCGGCCATGACGTTACCGCAACAGTAGGTTTGAAAGTCACAAGTGCCACCTTGGCTGGCAGGATACCCATTCCTACTTGGACCGCCCAGGCATAGACGCCGAGCTGAAATTCGTAATGCCGCAGCAGCTCGGCGGACTTCCCGTCGGCGAATCGATCACCTGTTTTGTAATCGTAGATGACCCATTCGCCGCTGGCCGTCTGAAACAAACAGTCAATCTTTCCGGCAATGCTGCGGGGATGACCGGGCAGCAGATCGGCGGGGATAACCAGGTTGAATTCCAGTTCGCGGTAACACTGACGAGCCTGCCGTAACTCCTGATTGACCGGCGACGTCCAGAACGCATTGAGCATTTCGGTCGCCGTTTGACGCACGTCAGCAGGCATGGGGGAGAAGGTCGTGGTCCAGCAAGCATCGATCAGTTTGGGAATCTGCGTGTCGGCCCCGTGCGGATCCAGACGCTCGAGAATTCCATGCACCAATGTCCCCAGATCTTCCGCCGAGCCGCCGGGCGTTCGTTCCGCCTGAGCAACCTGTTCCTCGCTGCGAACGGCCTGGGGCTCGCTTCCCGTACGTAGAGCCTGATCGAGTTCTTCCAGCTTCGAAACGCTGAAACTGCGGATCGCGGCCATGTCGACCTTCACAGGCTGTAACAGTTCCGGCAGCGGCAAGGGCTCGGCTTGTTCGACCGAATCGCGGAAGTTTGCGAGTGATAACGTCTCGTGAATTGCCGGTGGCAATAGCGGAGAGCGAGGCGGAACCAGATGGACTTGTACCTCCGGACAACTGGCGGCAAACGGTTCCGGAATCACCGGGAGTTCCGTCGCGGGATCAATGACTGGCAAGCCCGTCCGCAGATCAAAGCGTGAGGCCAGCAATGTCATCCACCCGGAACTGACCTTGTCGAGGGACTTCAGGCTAGAGGACAGAATGAGGTAGTCGGCAGCGCGGGTGAGGGCCACGTAGAGCAATCGTAGGTGTTCGGCGGCATCGGCTTCGCTTTCGAGGAGTCGATGTAGTCGCAGCCCCAGGTTCTCTTGCTGGCGGCCGAACTTTTCCGGTGGAGCAATCAGCGGGCCCAGTTCCGCACTGAATTCGACCGGGCTGGGGGGCGGTTGGCTGTTGCGGTCCATGTCGGCCACGATGACGACAGGGAACTCCAAGCCTTTCGATTGGTGGATGGTCATCAGGCGGATGACGTTGTTCGACTCCGCCTGCGTGGCCGCAAGTTCCTCATCGGTTTCCTCGGCGACAGCTCCCTTCAGCCGTTCGACGAAGTCAGAGAGTGTGAAGCCCCCGGCGCGATCAAACTGCCGAGCCATCTCGATCAGTTTTCGCAGGTTGGCCAATTTGCGTCGCCCGAGGAATTCCGGGACCAATGACGCATCATAGGCCGTCAAGTCGAGCGCCCGCGTGATCAAGCCGGCGAGCGACAGGCGATCTTTTACTGCCCGCAATTCACTGAGAGCCTGCTGCGCGTGAACGACCAGCGGCCGTTGCGGTTCCGTCAGCTCTGCAAGCGGTGGTTCCGCGAGCCCCACTTCCAAGCTGCGGGCGTGGCGAATCAGCGTCATCAACGTATCGTCGGTGAGGCCGAAGAACGGGGACCGCAGGACTCCCAGCAGGCTGATTTCGTCGTCCGGTTCGTTCAAGGAGCGCAGCAGATTCAACAGGTCGAAGACTTCCTGTTGGGCGTAGAACGCGCGGCCGCCGACGAGATAGTATTCCAATCGGCAATCACGCAAGGCTTGTTCGTAGTGCCGCACGTCGCTGAGTGCCCGGAAGAGTATCACAATGTCTTTGGATTTGATCGGGCGTAGTACTGTTGCGCCGGTTTCGGGGTGTTTGTCGCGGATGCGGGGAGTCGGATCGTCCAGCAATTCCCGGATACGGCGAGACATCCACGCGGCTTCCTCCTGCCGCCGGCTTTCCGCAGTACTCGTGGTGTCCGGAGCATTCGACACGGCGAAGAGAAACTCAATACTCGGTGATGGAGTGAGTTGAGCAACGGCTGGTACGAGCGGTTGAAAGATATCGCCCAGCGTGCCGGCGAAGAGTGCGTTGACGAAATCCAGAATCGCTGGCTGACTGCGGAAATTGCGGTTCAGTGGCAGGCGACCCGTTTCGGGAATCTCCATCCGCAACTGTCGGAAGACATTCGGATCGGCCCGTCGAAAGCGATAGATCGACTGCTGGGCATCTCCCACCAGGAACAGTTTTCCCTGTGTCAATTTTGCGCCGCAGAGAAAGCGGACGATGTCGGCTTGAACGGGATCGGTGTCCTGAAATTCATCGACCAGTAGAAAATCAATGCCCGCAGCGACACGCTGCCGGACTGCCGCGTTCTGCTTCAAGAGGTCGCGACTGCGCAGTACGAGATCATCAAAATCCAGCACCGCGGCTTCACGCTTACGCAGCTCATATTGATCGATCGCCAGCGCGACGAGTTCGAGCATTTGCAGGCTTAGTTGTGCCGCTGGCAGGACATCGTCTTCCACGAACTCCAACTGCGGGGCGACCTTGTCGATGACCTTTCGCAGGTCCGCCAATCGGTCCTTGACGGCATCGTAGACCTCTTCGCTTTCCCAGACTTTCTTGCCGCCGCCCCCTTGTACCTGGGCGTTTTCACGAACCTGTCGCAGCCAGTCGACCGGCTTGGTGATTGATAGCGGATCGTCCAGTAGACGCTGCAATTCTGCGGTCAGAACACCACACCGCGCCAGCATCACGCCATTCGTTGTGGTATGCCGCTTGAGCAACGAACACGTTTCGCTCACTTCGCCGCTGTCTCGCAATTTGCTGATGGCCAGTGACGGAGCCCGTGCGAGAAAGCGTTCCTTCCAGAGGGTTGCCAGTTGTTCGGCGGACTGCTGGCTCCAGTGGTCGCGCTGCAACTCGAAGCGTTTCCGCACCAGTGTTTCGCAATGGACGATGGTTCGTTCGAGGCCAAACACTTGCACGACATCGACCGCAGCCGGCAGTTCTTTCGCCACAGCCGCATGCACGGCTTCCGTGACCGCATTACTCAGAAACGCTGTCCCGATTTGCGGCTCCAGCAACCCGAATTGCGGATCGAGTTTCGCTTCCACGGCCGAGCTGCGGAGGATGCTCGCGCAGAACGAGTGGATGGTGCTGACGCGCGCGGAATCAATTTCCCTTGTGATGCTCAACCAGTGGGGAACGTCCGCGGTTGAGCATTCGCGCAGGCGATCAAAGCAAGCCGCGCGGATCCGTTCTCGCATTTCGCGAGCGGCCCGTTCGGTGAAGGTAATCGCCACCAGCCCGCTGAGGTTGACGTCGGGACCGGGTTCCAGGTGCGACAGGAATCGCCGCGTCAGGACGAACGTCTTTCCGCAGCCGGCCCCGGCTGACAGCGACACCGATACCTTGCGCGTCGTGATGGCCGCGGCCTGCTGTTCGGTCAGTTTTGCTGGCTTGGCGCTCATTACGGTTCCCAGTGTTTGTCCAGCGATTCTTCCAGCGGCCGGATCTGCGTCACGCGGCACGTGGTTCGGTAGGGGCAGAAGCTCATGCAGGCTGAATCCGAGTTATACACCGGGAAGTGGCCGGCCCGGATCCCGGCCGCCAGCTTGGGAACCAGTTCATCCAGCACGTCCACCAAGGCCAACCAGTCGGCGTGCGGTTCGAGACCATCCGGCCCATCTTTGGGAGGCTTGTTGACCGGAGCCCAACCGGTCTCACGCAGGCACCAATAACCGGCTTGCATGGGAATCGAGTTCTGGCCGACAAGATTCAACCGCTGGGTTGCCAGTGCATACAACACCAGTTGCAGTGAGCGTCCGCTGGTCATCTGAGAGGCCGTCGTCGAGGGCTTGCGACCTGTCTTGTAGTCGATGATGTTGAAGACTGGCTGCCCGCTGACTTCGCCGACATCAATGCGATCAATGCGGCCGCGAATCCGCGTTTCATTCTTTGCGGAACCCAGCGTCAAGTGGGGACGTATTACGGTTTCTGCTTCCGGATTGTGCGGCGTGCCGAAGGAGACTTCGAACAGCGAAGGTTTTAAAAATGCTCCAGAAGTCTCGCGGATCGACTCGTGATAGTGGGCCCATTGGTCGGCATATTCGTGACCCCACTCGTCAAGCAGACGCTGTTCGATCCGCAGCAGCGCCGCGAGCAGATCAGAACCCGCGAGCTCCTTGCTCAACCGCTCTTTCAAGAGTCTGCGGAAGGCCTCGACCGCGGACTCGGGAATCGCGTCAGGTGTTGGTTCCAACTGGGTATGCAGTTGCAGCAGGACTTCATGCACGATGTCGCCGCGTCGCCCAAAATCGGTGAATTGATCAGGAGCATCGACTTCTTTGAGCTTAAGAACCTCTGAAACCCAGAACCGAAACGGGCAGGTGGCGTACCCTTCCAGTTGAGTCGCACTGAATTCCTGCTGCGGCGAGAACCGTTCCTGCAGATGCTTCAAGTTGGCGGGGTGAGTAATGATCCCTTCGTATCCCGTGAAGCCTCGCGTCTGGAAACGCGCAACCGACATATCGACTGCCGCCAGGATGCTGTAAGCCGCGTTCCAGTGTTGGTAGTTTTGTGCCGCGGCGAGCGTTTGAAACCACCGCGGCCGTCGCTGTAGGGCTTCTGAAGTCGCGACCACCCGCAAGTCCGACAGGCTGAGCATGTCGCTGACTTCAGGGACCGGATCTAACTGCTCGATGCGCGTGTATTTAATGGCTCCGGGGGCGAAGAGATCTCGCAATGCGGTCAGGTAGGGACTGGCCGAAAGGGGCTGGCCATCGAGGCTGACGGCGGGATAGCTGAGCGTCAAATGCTGTCGAGCCCGTGTCACGATGCTGTAAAACAACAACATCTCGGCTTGCGTCTGGGCGGTCCGGTGCCCCAGTGTGAGACCGTGCTCGTTTAGCTCGCGACGATCGGCCTCGGTATATAAAAAGCTGTCGCCGCCGCGTTGGGGGAAGCTCGATTCAGTCAGGCCGCCGAGAAACAGGTACGGCACATCCAGTCCACGCACTTGGGCCGCATCCAGGACCTCGACCACACCAGCCTGTCGCGTTGGAGTCGGCATGGCCTGATGTTGCAACAGGTCGGTGAGTTCGGCAAATATCTCGGACAAACCCAATCGCCGGCGGCCGGATCCCAGCATCTCTTCGGTTCCCGCCGCGACGAACAAGAGATCCTGGAACGACGTCCAGGCCTCCAGAGCCTCCATGCCATCCGACTCTTCCGAGACCGGTTCGATCCCGAGTTCTCGAGCGATACGCGTAACGGACTCGGCCCAACTGCGGGCGTCGAGAGCTTGACGCAATGGCGCCAACAGTTCGCTCAGTCTTTGCAGGCAAACCGTCGATTGGATGATTGCCGCCCTCAGTGCCGCCGCACGTTCGTCCGCGACGTTGGCCGTCTCGGCAATCACGCTGGCTGTATCAAACGCCGCAAGAATAGCAGTTCGACCATTCGGTATCTTTGATTGCCGCAGGAGTCTGGCGATTGCCCGGGGCGTTCGTTGCGGAAACCATTCTTTCCACCGTGGTCGGAACCAGCCCGAGTTGAGCAATCCATAGAGTCGCTCAAACGGCCAATCTTCCAGCTCCAATTGCAGGACCGACAGCAGCGTCTTGATGAGCGGCTGCTGAATCAAGGGTTCGGGGGCCACGCATTGGAAGGGAATACCAGCGTTAGAAAAGACCTCACGGACGAGCGGCGCGTAGTCGGCGAGGGGACGGAATGCGACCGTGATGTCTCGGGCCGCGACCTCACCCACTAACAGCCGCTTGACCCGTTCGGCGACTGCTCGAACTTCCCCCTGCATGCCAGTGGCGGCCAGGATTTCTACGCCGTCACCGCGGTCCGCCGGTTTGATCTCTCGCGGATTGGAAAACAGGTGGCGTGCCAGGTGTTGAATGCCGGCCGGGACGTGACTGATGCTGCTCGCATTGGGTCCGACGCTGGCAGCGTCGGCCACGGTGCATCTTGCCACCTTGCAGAGACGTTCGATGGCGATTTTGGGCTTGGCGAAGAGGTCTGGGCGCAGAGTGGTCTCTTCGTGTGGTAACGCAACTACGACGCGAGAGGAGCGTTTCGTCAGTAATCCGAGGATCTCGTACTGCGTATGAGTGAAGTCGGAAAAGCCATCGACAATCACCAGCTCAAATTCGGGAAACGGTTGCCAGAAGCCCGCGTCCAGGCGATCGCGGGCAGACCAGAATCGCCCTTCGGCGTCATAGCGGTTCTGAGTCTCTAACTGTTTCTGATAGGCGGCGTAGATTGAACCCAATTCGATGTCCGAGTGACTGGCACCGCGGCGCGCACAGGCGTCCTGGAAATGCTGCGGCCACGCTTCTTCCCGCTTCAATTCGGCGATTAGACCAAGCACAACATCCAGAAAACCCGACGTGTTCGCGATCCCGCCAAAGTATTTCAACCGGCCCGTCGCCACTTGATCGTCGATCAGATGCCGCACGAGCACGCGTTGCATGACGGGTGGCAGAGGCCTGGTGACCTTGTCGGAGAACTGCAGAATGCGGTCCGCGAATCCATCGAAGGTCATGACTTGCGGAGCAAGAATGACGGTCGCGGATTTAGACCACAGTTGCTGCTTGACTTGCTCACAGACGCGATGGGTCGGACTCAGCCACAGGGTGTGCCCCGGGCGCTGTTCGGCCTGTGCCTTCAAGATCGCCGCACGATACCACTGCAGCAATGTCGAGGTCTTACCGGAACACGCCGGACCGGTGAGGATCTCCATCTGTGGCCCTCCGTGACGGCCCCACTCTTCAGACAAGGCAAGCCGGGCGGCGTAAGCCCCCGGATTCCGTGGCAGACGCTGCCAGCGTCTGTGTGCCGAAGCTGGCAGCATCGGCCACGGTGCAGAATCCCGGGGCCTTACGGCACCCGGCTCGCCTGCAAATCGTGTTTTGCAAAGTTACCGATTGTCAGGCACTCTGATTCCCTAAGCCTTCAAGTCCGTCATCATCGTCTTCCGCCTTCTTCTTCGCGGCCTTCTTCGTCGCCGCCTTCTTCTTCGGAGCTGTCGTCTTCTTCGCCACGGTCGTCACCGACTTCTTCGCTCCCCGGCCCTTTTTTTTGGCCGGCCCCTTCGCCAGACGCTCTGCCAGCCAGGCAAGGGCTTCGTCCATTGTGACTTGCTCGATTTCCTTCTCTTTGGGAATCGTCGCGTTATTGTCACCGTGCTTCACGTACGGACCATAGCGACCTTCGAAGATCGAAACCGGCTGGCCGTCGGTCGGGTGGTTGCCAAGTTCCTTCAAAGGGGCCACGACCGCTCGCCCTTTGACTTGCTTCAGCAATTCGACCGCCTGGTCCATGCTGATCGTCAGGACGCTTTGTTCCTTGGGGATCGCCTTGTACTTCTTGTCGTGCAATACGTACGGCCCGTACATACCGACGCCGGCGTTGACGACCTTGCCCGTTTCGGGATGTTTTCCCAGGCTGCGCGGCAAATTGATCAACGCGACGGCCGTGTCGAAGGTCAAATCATTGATGGGGATGTTCTTGGGAACCGACACGCGCTTCGGCTTGGCTTCGCCCTCGACGACCTGGCCCAGCTGCAGGTAGACCCCGTATGGGCCGGTCATCACATAGACCGGCTTGCCAGTTTCGGGATCTTCGCCGAGGGCCTGCGGGCCCTGTTGCTTGCGAAGGATCAGATCTTCGACGATCTCATTCGTGATATCGGCGGGAGTCAAGTCGGCGGGCAGCGAAGCCTTCACCGTTTCTTCCGAGTTCGTTTCCGATTGGCGCTCGGCATACGCACCGAAGCGACCGATGCGGATCTTGGACGTCAACCCTTCGAATTCGAGGGTACACGCCGTTCGTGGATCGATCTCTTCTTCGTGCTGCTTGACAAGGTTTTCCAGGCCGTTGGGATCGGAGTAAAACGCTTTCAAGTAGGGCAGACGCTCCGCTTCACCCAGCGCAATATCGTCCAGCGTTTGTTCCATCTTGGCCGTGAATGCGAGGTCGACAAGCTGCGGGAAGTGGGTTTCCAACAGCTTTGTTACGGCCATCGCGGTAAACGTCGGAACGAGCTGATTTCCTGTCTTAACCGCGTAATTCCGGTCCTGGATGGTGCTGATGATGCTCGCATACGTACTCGGACGGCCGATGCCTTCCGCTTCGAGCATGCGCACCAGTGTGGCTTCCGTGTAGCGTGCTGGCGGCTTGGTTTCGTGGCCGACCGAATCCAGTTGTTTGCAGCCTAGCTGCTCCTGCTCCTTCAAGGGGGGCAGAGCCGCTTCCTGATCGTCCAAGGCGGCTTCGGGATCGTCGACACCTTCGACATAGGCTCGGAAGAAGCCGGGGAATTCGACATGCCGTCCCGTTGCCCGGAATTCGGCATCACCGACCGCGATGACGGCCGTGACGAATTGCAAGCGGGCCTCGGCCATCTGCGACGCGACCGTTCGCATCCAGATCAGCGAATAGAGCCTGGCTTCGCGGGCACCGAGCCCCAGCTCGTCGGCCGTTTTCATTTCCGTACCGGCGGGACGAATGGCTTCGTGTGCCTCTTGCGCCCCCTTGGATTTCGTCGTGTACTGACGCGGTTCGGGACTGAGGTACGCGTCACCGTAACGATCTTTCACACAACCTCGCGAAGCTTTGATCGCCTCGTCGGACAGGTGGACTGAATCGGTACGCATGTAGGTAATATAGCCGTCTTCGTACAGCCGCTGAGCCGTCTGCATGGTCTCGCGGGCCGACATGCCCAGCTTGCGGTTGGCTTCCTGTTGCAGCGTACTGGTGGTGAACGGCGGATAGGGGCGGCGAACCTGTTGACGCTGTTCGAGCGACGCCACCTGCCACGGCCCACTTTGCAGCCGATCTTGCAGATTACGGGCGGTGGCTTCATCCAATAAGAGGACATCGGCATCTGGCTTTAGTCGTCCGGTATGCTCATCAAAATCTTTACCGGCTGCGACCTTGCGTCCACCCACTGCTGCGAGCTCGGCGGTGAATTTGGCCTGCTCGGCGGTTTCCAACTGGGCTTTCAGATCCCAGTAGGTGCCCTTTTTGAACGCGAGTCGCTCGAGTTCTCGCCGCACCAGCAGCCGGACCGCGACTGACTGGACGCGGCCTGCAGACAGTTTCGGGGCGATCTTTTTCCACAGCAGCGGGCTGAGGGTATAGCCGTACAAACGGTCGACGACCCGCCGTGTTTCCTGGGCGGCGACGAGATTTTCGTCAATGGTCCGCGGGTGGGCGAGCGCTTCGAGAATGGCTTCTTTCGTGATTTCCGAGAACACCATCCGCTTGACTGGCAATTTGGACTTGGGGTCCAACAACCGCTTGAGGTGCCAGCCGATACTTTCGCCCTCGCGGTCTTCGTCGGTTGCGATGATGAGGTCGTCGGCATCTTTCAGGGCGGCCTTCAGTTCGCGAACCGTTTTTTCCTTTTCCTTCGGGACGACATAGTACGGTTCAAAGTCGTTGTCGACGTTGACCCCCAGTTTGGTCCACGGCTGGGCTTTCTTGACATCGTCAGGAATCTGATCGGCCCCTTGAGGCAGGTCACAAACGTGCCCAATGCTGGCCAGGACGGTGTAGTCCGAACCCAAATAGCTGCCGATTTTCTTGGCTTTGGCCGGTGATTCCACGATCACCAGACCCTTTTTCTTGTTCGCCACTAGCGAAGCTCCCCTCGCGAATTACATCCCTGGAACTGACCCAAGTCGCAACCGCATCCGTGTTATTAAAATCCATTGCCTGTCACCGATTGGTGCCAGGGGTGTTTTACCTTGGCCGACGCTGCCAGCGTCGGCGTTTTCACTCTATATATATTATGCGGCGCGCCGAGGAAACATCTCCCCTCGCCCTGGTACTCCGGGGAGAGGGGTCGGGGGTGAGGGGCCTCCCGAGCGTCGTTCGACTGGCATTTTCAGGTCCCCTCTTCCTCGGACAATCAGGAATCAGCGTTATTGGTTGATCGTGCCCCTCACCCCCAGCCCCTCTCCCCGGAGTACCAGGGCGAGGGGAACGAAAGGTCGCATATTTTTCTGACAGTAATCGTAATTGCTCAATCGCAACTAATGACGTCGGTCCCTCGCAAATGCTCTAGCTTCACCCCAAATACATGGTCCACCGACGCTGGCAGCGTCGGCTACGGGAATCACCAGTCTGCCTGTTAGTCTTGCGAGAGAAATCATCCCAGTTACAATCGGCGCCGCGACTTCGGACGCGAAAGATCCAGCTAGGGATACCGGATGTTTCGGCGCTCTGTCAAGTCGGCTCCCAGAGATCACAGCCTCCAAACGATCAAAATTGTCGGCGCAACTTGCGTCAATTGAAGACTTTGGAGAACATGTACGGCAAATGGTCAGGCATGGCTGCCTGGTTCGGTCAGTGTCAGGCTGAACAGCCTCACCCACATTTGCAGCAGAGAACCTTCGACTCAGGATTTCGGTGATGAAGCACTCCCCCTTTGCATTTTTCCGCAAGTATCAACGGGTCGGAATGGTCGCGTTGACCGTGATGGCAATGTTTTCGTTTGTCTTCATGGACAATTTGACGAAAGGTGGTGGTGGCGGAAATGTTCAGGCCGACCAGATCGCCGTCAAAGTTTCCGGTGGTAATCTGACCGGCATGCAGTTGTCGGAGCTGCGAATCAAACGCAGTACTCTCAATGAGTTCATCGCCCGCACGCTGGTCATGGTCTATACGGCTGACGAAAAAGACAAACCCAACGACCAGCAGCTCAATCAACGAGTCCGGATGAATCAGTTCGGGATCGAATGGCCCGGCGAACCGGAAAGCGACCACAATCTGGTCTGGGGACACCTCATGCGGCTGGAGGCCAAGCGTCTCGGCTTGGTGGTGACCGATCCAATGGTGACCTCGCACATGACGCGAATGACCGACAATAAGCTGACCCCTGAGCAATTTCAGGATATTCTCAAGTCGTCGAATATGCGTGAGAAGCAACTCTACGACCTGTTCCGCGACGAGTTGCTCGCACGCAATGCCTGGATGATCACCCGGCCGATGATCGACCATACGCCGGAGCAATACTGGGAATACTATCGCCGGATGAAGGTGCGGCAGAACCTGGAAGTTGCCGCACTGCCGGTCAGCGAATTCGCGAAGTCCGTCAAGGACCCGACAGACGCCGTATTGCAACCGTTCTTCGAAGAACACAAAACACGATTTGCCGGACAAAATCCCGACTATGCGAAACCGGGCTTCCGTCAGCCTTACAAGGTTCGTGTCCAATACTTGACTGCCAACTATGACGATGTCGAGAAGACGATTCCGGCAATCACCGAGAAGGAAGTGACCGAGTTCTACGAGAAGAACAAGGATTCGCTCTACAAAGCGATTGAAAAGCCGGAAGCGCCAGGCAGTGAGAATGATCCTTTGAACCCAGAATTGGCTCCCGAAATTCCCGCGGCGCCAGCTCTCCCGGAAAACGACGCGCCGAAAGCGAGTGCTCCGGCCAAGCCAGCGACTGACAAGCCAGCCGACAAACCCACGGAAGAGAAGCCGGCGACTGACAAGCCTGCGGACAAGAAGCCCGCTGCTGAAGAGAAGAAACCCGAAGAGAAAAAGCCTGAGGAAGCGAAGCCTGAGGAAAAGAAGCCGGAAGAGAAGCAGGCCGAAGACAAGCCGGCGGCGGAAAGCAAGCCGGAAAAGTCCTGCGAAGATCAGCCGGCTGCTGCTAAAGAAGCTTCCGCTGAGGAACAGCCTGCGAAGGACAAGCCCGCTGACGCCAAACCGGCCGATGCGAAGCCGGCTGACCCGAATCCTGCAGCAGAGAAGCCCGCCGATGCCAAGCCGGCGGCCGATAAACCCGCCGCAGAAAAGCCTGCTGCAGATGCCAAGCCTGACGCTGAAAAACCGGCGACCGAGAAGCCCGCCGGGGATAAGGCTGCGACGGATAAGCCCGCTGGAGACAAGCCTGCGGCCGATGCTCCGCTGCTCGAAAAAACGGTCGTCAAATATCAGCCTTTGAACGATGATCTGAAAGAAAACATCCGCGACGAACTGCTGCGTCAGCGGACTCAGGAAGCCTTGAAAAAACTCAGTACGGAAGCGATCCAGGTTCTGGATGACCGCAAACTCCGCTACAACATGCCGGTTTCGGTGATCGGGCAGAAGGCCTACATTGATTTCGACGAAGATGGAGAACTCGATGCCGACGAGCCCTTCGTGGAATCGAAGGACAAGCTGGATCCGGAAGCGACTGATAAGATTCCGGCCGCTATTACGACTGAACTGAAGCAGAAGGTGATCAGCATTGCCGCCGCTGATATGAAGAACATCGGCAAGAAGCTGGGGATGAAATTCTCAGCGACTGACCTCATTTCTGCCCAGGAAGTCGACGATATGCCGGGATTGGGCAAGGTCATCGATGAAGGTGACAATCCGTTCCAGCCGGGTGGTGCGGGCCGCATCCTGAATGTGCTGTTCGGCAAAGAGCAATTGTTTAGTGCCGAAATGGGCAAAGATTCTGAAACCCAGGATGTCTATGTGTATTGGAAATCTGAGCAAGTGAAGTCTCACATCCCCAAGTTCACCGACCCGGGAATCAAAGAGTTGGTGCTGACTGCCTGGAAACTGAAGGAAGCTTACCCCGCCGCCACCAAGCGTGCCGGTGAACTGGCCAAGTCGGCCGGCAAGCAGAAGCTGGAAGTGGCCCTCAAGGACCAGAACGTGACCGGTGACAAATCGAGTTTGCCGGTGCTGGTCCACGAGACAGCCGATTTCAGTTGGATGCAGTCGAGCACCCCGTCGCCCAATCCGTGGGAAACTCAGCCGCCGGTATTGTCGGATCTGGGTGCCTTCGTCACTCAGGCTGATGAAGAGTTCATGCAGGTCGCATGTGACGAACTGGGAATCGGTGAATCGGGATTTGCTCCGAACCGCGACCACAGCATCGTCTATGTGATCCGGGTCATTAACCGTGATCCCAAGCCCGGCGAAGAAACGGATCGGATGCGCGAGACCTTCATGAAAGAACGCCTCTTCGGAATCATTCCGGGGGTCATTCCCAGTGCCTACAGCCATATTGCCTCACAAGATGATGTGAAGCTGGCCTATGACTGGATGGAAGGTCTGAAACAGAAGTATCACGTGTCGTTCACCGACGAAGAGAAGAATTTCTAGAGTCGACACGAAAAACAATTAATCCAGGTGAGCCGGGCGGCGTAAGCCCCCGGATTCTTCTTGCGTGGTCGATCCTGCCAGTATCAATACCGACGCTGGCAGCGTCGGCCACGGGACATTTAAGAATCCCTTCGTAACACGAAAAACTATGGCTGACCGCGACTATTCCAAGTATCAAAAAAAGGTCATTTCGCGGTTCTATGACAATCGCGAACAAATGGACGAGCAACGGCTCGCCGAATTGGTGACCAATCTGTTTCTGGCGACCGGGAAGAAGCGGGCCAATTTCTGGATTACCGCTCGCGAGGCCATGGAACGCATGGAAGTCCCGCAGAGCCGGATTGATCACATCGTCAACAGTGACGATCCTGCACTGTTGGCGGAAGTCGTGAAGGATATTCAAACCGGTAAGATTGTGAAGAAGCCTGCCAAGTAGGTCAGGCTGTGCCTGACGATGTCGCTATCAACGTCTCAATGCGTCAGGCACAGCCTGACCTACGATCTTTCCCACCAGATGTTCTCCCGACGCGCTCGCTGTCATCACTTCGAATTCTCATTAACGAGCTACACGCATGAAAATCACGGGTGTCACAGTTTGTCCTCTCACGGGTGGTACCGTTGATGGTGGCTGGCCGCAGGGGCATGAGCCGCAGGAGAATCTGCACACGCTGGTGCAAGTCACCACCGATCAGGGGCTGACCGGGGCCGGAAGCGTGTTTACCTCGGGGCAACTGGTGGCCGGTTCGGTTCAACTGCTGTGGCCGTTATTGAAGAATGAATCGGCAGTCGAACCCGAACGTGTCAGCGAAAAGCTCCGCCAGTCGTCCTTCTGGCAGGGGCGAGGTGGCGCGGTCGAACATGCCATCAGCGGTATCGATATCGCCCTGTGGGATATTTTCGGACAAGCTTGTGGTCAACCCGTTTCCCGATTGCTGGGTGGGAATTACCGGCAGCGAATTAAGCCGTACGGTTCCATGCTGTTCGATGAACCAGAACCTCTTGCTCGCGAATTGAAAGCGACCGTAGCGCGTGGCTTCAAGGCGATCAAGCTCGGCTGGCGTCCGTTTGGCCGGCGTAATCGCAAGTTCGACGAATTGCTGGTACGAACGGCCCGCGAAACCGTCGGTGATGGCGTGGAACTGATGGTCGACGCCGGTGGCAGCGAACAATTCTGGCCGCACG
Organism: Planctomycetaceae bacterium; assembly: GCA_021732415.1. Classification (GTDB taxonomy): domain Bacteria; phylum Planctomycetota; class Planctomycetia; order Planctomycetales; family Planctomycetaceae; genus JAKFVC01. Next base: position 12,628 of record JAKFVC010000031.1, on the reverse strand, counting down.
GCGTCAATTGGGCTCGCAACACGGCTGATATGCTCGCCAAGTACGACATTGTCTGGTTCGAAGAAGCACTCCCGCCGGATGACATCGAGGGCTATATCGAGCTGACTCGGAGTTCTCCCGTCCCCATCGCGAGCTGCGAAGTCTTGACTCGCCGGCAGTCCTTCATGCCGTGGCTGGAACGCCGCGCGGTCGACATCATTCAGCCCGATGTCACCAAGAATGGCGGCCTCACCGAGTCTCGCCGCATCGCCTGGATGGCCCACGATCACAACGTGCAAATGGTCTCGCACGGCTGGAATACTGCTATTGGTTTGGCGGCTGACTTGCAGTTGGCGGCGGCGATCCCGGTCGCACGTTACGTCGAGCATTTGACTCCGTGTGTTTACATTGAAGATCTGACCAAGGAACCCTTCATCATCGATAAAGAAGGTTTTCTGGAGATCCCCACCCGGCCGGGTTTGGGAGTGACTTTGGATCCGGTCAAGCTGGCGAAGTACAGCCCCGTGGAGAGTCGGACCGTGTTCAAGGTGTGATGATGATCGTGGGATGGGAATGTTCGTGGGATGGGACTCCAGTCCCGTCCGAGCCCGTAACATTTGCCTTGGCATAGATTCGTCCCTCGCGAGCTTCGCGCAGCGCACGAGTCGAGTTTCACGACTAACGTCACGAATTTCCCCACGTTCCATTACAAACCAACTCGTGCGCTGCGCGAAGCTCGCGAGAGATGAGAGTGTATCGCGCCGAATGTTACAGGCTCAGACGGGACTGGAGTCCCATCCCACGTAGAACACCCCATCTTCCCTGAACTTCCTCGGATTGACGGAATCCGGCTGCCGGTTTATATAGCGCCGGTGGTTGATGAGGACGGTCGGGGAGGCCAGTCATGTCGAGTTCAGAGACTCCGGTTCACGACGATGTGGAGCACACTACGGATTCGGCAGCCGCGCAGCTGACGATCGAACTGGGCCAGACTGCTCTGGACCGGGCGGTCGCTGAGCAACTCCAGCCGGGTGCGTTGATTGCTCTCGAAGAATTCTCGGACGATCCTGTCGCGATTTATAGCGGTTCGAAATTGGTTGGCCGGGGAGAAGTGTTGTTGATCGATGGTCAATTAGGGGTGCGCATTACCGAGCTCTATGGTTCGGCAACGCAGCAAGCGTAAGGTCGCACCTCAGCGAAAGGAATCGCCTCGTGTCGCGCTGGCAGGGAAGCTGGCTGGTGTGGGCTTGGTTGTTGCTGCCGGGATTGGCCTGGGGGCAGGAGCCGTTGCTGATTCCCCGCGCCCAGGATGCCGCTCCGATTGCTTCTGCCGATACTCCGCTCAAACTAGGTCGCTCCACAAATGCTTCCCGCAGTTCGGCAGGCAATCCGTCAAAAGCCTCGTCGGGCTGGATGACGACGACCGGCAGTCTGTTTCTGGTGCTGGGAATCATTGTTGTCGCAGGGTATTTGTTTTCCCGACACGGAGCGCGACTGCCAGGCATGCTGCCGGCGGATGTCGTTCAAGTGCTCGGCAAACGCTATCTGGATTCGCGAAATAGCCTGCAGTTGATCCGCTGTGGCTCGAAAATCCTCGTGGTTGCCAATTCGGCTCAGCACGGCCTGACGACCCTGGCTGAAATCACGGATCCTCATGAGGTCGAACAAATCACCGGGCAATGCCTGCCCTCGACGGCCTCTGGTACGCCGTTGAGTGGACCCCATATCGGGAAGATGTTGCGACCTTCTACGAACTCAAACGTAGGAGGAGCGAATCGTGTCTAAAAAAGGTAACCAGAATGTTAGCCCCGGGAGGGGCGACCGCATAAAGCCTGGGGCGATAGCCCTAGGTATTCGTCCAAAAACGGACCAACTAGCCCCAGAGGGGCGACCCCAATTGGGAAGCGACGAACTTCGGTCGCCCCTCCGGGGCTTTGCTTTCTTTAGGCGACTGACACCTGGGGCTAACGCCCCAGGCTCTATGCGGTCGCCCCGTCCGGGGCTAATTTCGCGATCGGCCTCTCTCGTTTTCGCTCGGTTCGCTCAAATCGTAGCGGTGATGACTCACCGATGGCGTGCTCTCACGGTGGCGGTCATGCTGATCGTCGTCTGCGGTCAACTTTGGTGGCCTCGGTCTGCAACGGCGCAAGGTCCCTCGGGCGCCCCGCGGACTCAAAAGACGCGATTTCAGAATAGTCCCAACAAAGCCAATGCCAGTGATTTGCGGCCTGATTTCAATATCGAACCGCGTCGCAATCCCCCCGCAGGTCGTGAAGACGAGGCGGCTCCACAGCGCGCGCCCGCGGGTGGCGGCGGACTGCCTGGGCAGTTGATCCAGGGGATGCCGAACCTCAATGTCGACCAGTTTGTATCACCCCAGGGGTTGTCCTCAAGCATCAATGTCTGGCTGGCTGTGACCGTGCTGAGTCTGGCGCCGGCGATCTTGATGATGTCGACTTGTTTTGTGCGGTTTATTGTGGTGCTCAGCCTGTTGCGACAGGCACTGGGGACTCCCAACCTGCCGCCGAATCAGGTGTTGATGGGATTGAGTTTGTTTCTGACGTTGCTCGTCATGGCACCCGTTTGGAATGAGAGCTATCAACAGGGAATTCGACCGTATACCGATCCTCCGTCTGGTGCGTCGCGTCCGTCTTTCCCGGTGGTGTTTGAAAACACGGTTCGGCCGTTGCGTCGCTTTATGAGCCAGCAGATTGAGAAGGCTCATAACCCGGATGCCGTGTGGATGTTCGTCGAATACCAGCGACCAGCCAAGGGTTCGATCGATGCCGAAAACTGGCAGGAACCGGAGACCTACGATGATGTCTCGCTAACGGTGCTACTGCCGGCGTATTTGCTGAGCGAATTGAAGACTGCGTTCTTGATCGGCTTTCAGATTTATTTGCCGTTTCTGATTATCGACCTCGTGGTGGCAGCCGTGTTGATGAGCATGGGGCTGTCGATGTTGCCACCGACGCAGATTTCGTTGCCGTTTAAGTTGTTGTTGTTCGTGTTGATTGACGGTTGGACGTTGACCGTTGGGATGTTGATAGAAAGCGTGCGTGCGGTGACGTGATGCAGGCGATCGACCACGCAATTCGACATAAGCCTCACCCTCCCATCGACCTTTCCTTGTCATTGAAATTACCGAAACATGACTGCCGATCAGGCCATTGAACTCGCTCGACACGCGTTGCTGATCGCCTTGATCCTGGCGGCGCCGGTGTTGGTTGTGGCGTTGGTGATCGGGTTGGTGACGAGTGCTCTGCAGACTGCGACTCAGATGCATGATCAGACCCTCAGCTTCGTGCCGCGGCTGGTGATTGTGATGCTGATTGCGTTGCTGACATTGCCTTGGGGGCTGGAGATGCTCGTGGATTATTCCTCGGAACTGTTTCGCAGTATCCCCTCCAATCTCTAATTGTTGACGATCAAACCGTGCCCGGTCCGTTGCGAGTGACTCATGCCGTCCGCTTTGGAAATTTCGATGGCGGATGCATCCCTGGTGGCCTATGGACTGACGTTGATTGCACTCCTGGCGGACCATCTGCTAGTGGGTTGCCGGCTGCTGGGATTGCTGGTGACGGTGCCGGGCTGTAATCCCTCGACCATTCCCTGGCAACTGCGGGCGCTGTTGTTGGTTGTGTTGGCGGGGATCATCACTCCGAATGTTTCGTTGTCGGCGCGGAAGGCTTTGCAGCCTGATGGACGGCAATTTGTGATGACTCAGTTTGAAGACGGGAACGCGGACGCTGGCAGCGTTCGCCACGGGGGCGACACACCAAGAAACGTCGGCGTTTTCTTGGGGCTTGCGGTCGGTGAACTCGGTCTGGGATTCTTACTCGGAATTGGCGCCAACCTGATCCTGCAGGGGTTCCGGATGGCGGGGCAATTGATTGATCAACAGACGGGCTTGGAGCTGGCATCATCGTCCGGGCTGGATGGCGAAGACGGCGGCTCGGTGATGGGGGAATTGCTCTTCTGGATGGGGAATTTGCTACTCGTTTTGCTCGGTGGGCATCTGCTTCTCATGTCGACTTTGCTGGAAACTTTTCGCGCATTTCCGCCAGGTTGCGGGAGCGCTCCGTTGGAGATGATGCCCATCGCCATGCAGATGATTCAGCAATCGCTGAGTCTGGCACTACAGTTATCGGCCCCGGTGATCGCCGTGCAAATCCTGGTAGGTTTGATCGTGGCTCATGCGAGCAGCGTGGCTCCGCAGTTTCAGGGTGTTGCGACAGGAAATGTTCTTAAGATCGCGGTGGCTCTGGGGGTGCTGACGTTGGCACTGACCGGCGCCACCGAGCGTTTGATGGAACTGATTCCTGTGACCCAGCAGTCCGTTCTCCAAGCCATTCATCGTTAGATTTTTGTTATGGCACTCGAAGTCGACGACAAGACCGAGCAACCCACCGAACGTCGCCGCCGTCAAGCGCGCGAGGACGGCCTCGGCCCGCGCAGTGCTGATTTGAGTACCGCGTGCCGCTTGCTGGGAGTCGCGTTGGCGTTGCAGTTTTTCGGCGGCAGCCTGGTTCTGGAGCTGACTCAATATCTCACCGATTCATTGCAGAGACCGTGGCTGACCGAATTGACATCTAACTCTGTGGTATCGATGACGTGGGATGCCGTGACTCGGTTGGGTTTCGCGTGTTTGGGGGGCTGTGGTTGCTTGTGGGGGTGCTGTCTCGCGGGGCACTTTCTGCAGGTTGGTTTTCGATTTCAAATGGATGATGTGTTGCCTGACCTGTCGAGACTGAGTTTGACGCACGGATTTTCCAAACTGTGGCGGATCGAAAACGTCAGCCAGGCGGTATGGGGATTTGTCAAATACGTCGCGATGGTTGGCCTGGGGGGCTGGTACCTCTGGTCGAATTTGGGACGTCTGTCAGCTTTACCCGAATATGACCTGGCGACCGGGGCTCAGATTATCGGCAATAGTTTCGTGATGCTCGCCTGGCTGCTGGCTGCGGCGTTTTTGATGTTCGGTCTGTGTGACTACGGATATCAATTCTGGAAGTTCGAGCAATCGTTGAAGATGTCGCTTGCCGAGTTGCGTGAGGAATCACGAAACGAAGGCGGGAGTCGTCGTAGCCTGACTCTCCAAAGTCGGGCGAAGCCTTAGAAATGACTAATGACTAAATCCTAATGACTAAAAGGACGCAAGCGTGGGGGGAAGGGATTCAGCCAAACTTAAAGTTGAACATCGCCATGTTTTGCGCTGACAAGGATGATCCTTTTAGACACTAGTCATTAGACATTCGGATTTTTCGCCACCATTCGCTCTGCGATTGCTGCTACGCGTTCTCCGGGATAGAAATCCTCTTTCGGAAGCATCTATCTCTATTTATGTATGGCAATTGCATTTGGCATCTGTCAAAATAGATGAGTTGTAACGAGAAACCGATCACGGTGTCTGCGACATTGTGGCTGCGTGTTCGAATTTGCCGCGAAGAATTGCCTTCAAAAATTGCCTGCCTGCCCGCGACATCATTCCTGCCGATCTTGATTCATTGAGGGAGTTCACTGCGATGGTGACATGCCGTTGGATGCTGATGTCCCGTTGGTTGCTTTTGTCATGGTGTGCTGCGATCGGCTTTTGCCCCGTCGCGTTGTCGGCTGCCGATTTCGTCGTCGTGCCGCCCAAGGTGGAGTTGAAGGAAGAGTTCGCCCGCGCTCAACTGGTCGTCACGCAGTCGGATCCGCAAGGTGCGGTGACGAACAAATCGCCTGACCTGACCCCGCAAGCCAAGTTTGTCTCCGCCGATCCCAGTATCGTGACCGTCAGCCCGACAGGTTCGCTATTGGCGATGAAGAATGGGCAGACTCAAGTTTCTGTCGCGATCGGTGAGACGATCCGGCCCATTGAGGTTGTTGTGTCGGGAATCGAACCGACCAGCAAGGTCAGCTTTACCGAACATGTCCAGCCGATTCTCAGTAAGAGTGGCTGTAATGCGGGGGCCTGTCACGCCAGCCAGCATGGTAAGGGTGGCTTCATTCTGTCGGTATTTGGATATGCCCCTGATCAGGATCGAGAAGCCATCGTTCGCGATCGCCAGCAGCGACGAGTAAATTTTGTCGAGCCTGAGCAAAGTCTGTTGTTGCTGAAGCCCACGATGATCGTGCCGCATGGTGGTAGCCGTCGCTTGGAAAAAGGGGGCGTCGACTATCAGTACCTGGCGAAGTGGATTGCGACCGGTGCCCCGGGGCCAGATAAGGACGCTCCCAAAGTTGTCAGTCTGGCCGTCTATCCGGCTCATCGCGTCGGTGAGGCCGGTTTCCAACAGCAACTGCGGGCCGAAGCGACTTACAGCAACGGCGTGGTGCGCGATGTGACTCACTGGGCGAAGTTTGACTCGCTGGATGACGGTGTGGTGGCGGTGACGTCCACTGGAATGGTGACGGCCAAGGGGCGCGGGCAGGCTCCGGCGATGGTTCGCTTTGAGGGCCAGGGTGCGATCTCGATGGTCGTCGTGCCGTATGCGAATTCGGCCGACCTGTCGCAGTTCGCTGAATACAGTTTTATCGACAAGTTTGCTGCGGAGAAGTTCCGTGAGCTGGGGATTACGCCCTCGGGACTGTGCGACGATGCGACGTTCTTGCGGCGTGCTTACCTGGATGCGATCGGGACTTTGCCGACTGCGGCCGAAGCGACAGCGTTCATCGATTCCACTGATCCCGACAAGCGGAAGAAGTTGGTTGACCGGTTGCTGGGCCTGACGGGTGATCCGGCCCAGGACATCTACAACGATCAGTATGCTGCACTCTGGTCGCTGAAGTGGTCGGATCTGATTCGATCGAATAGCGCTGACTTGGGTGCCCAAGGCATGTGGGCGATGCACAACTGGATCAAGAGTTCGTTCCAGACGAATAAGCCGATGGACCAGTTCACTCGGGAGTTAGTCACAGCCAAGGGGTCCATTTTCTCCAATGGTCCGGCTAACTATTTCCGGCTGGCGAATAATCCGGCGGATCTCGCGGAAACGACCGCGCAGTTGTTTCTCGGCGTGAGATTGCAGTGCGCGAAGTGCCATCATCATCCCTTCGAGAAATACGGCCAGGAAGATTACTACGGCTTCGCGGCGTTCTTCTCGCAGATCGGGAATAAGGGGAGCCAGGAATTCGGTCTGTTTGGCGGCGAGGCCGTTGTGGTCGTCCGCAATGGGGGTGAGGTCAGCAATCCTCGTACGGGTAAGGTCGTTCCTCCGACACCTCTGGACGGGCCATCGGTGACTGATCCGCTGGACCGTCGGCTGGCCTTGGCCAAGTGGCTGACGACAGGTGACAATAAGATGTTTTCGAAGAGCATCGTCAATCGTTATATGGGATATCTGCTGGGCCGCGGTCTGGTGGAACCCATTGATGATATGCGGGCTACCAATCCCCCGAGCAACCCCGCACTGCTGGATGCACTGGCCGATGATTTTGTGAAGAACGGCTACAATCTGAAGCATCTGATGCGGACGATCATGACCTCGCGGCTGTATCAGTTGGAGTCGCAGCCGACGCCTTCGAATGCCTCGGATCGTCGCTTCTATAGTCACTACCGCGTCAAGCGACTGACGGCCGAACCGCTGTTGGATGCGATCGACGCAGTGGCCGGAACGCAGACCAAGTTCAAGGATCTGCCATTGGGAACACGGGCGATTGAACTGCCCGATGCCGAGTATCCCGACTATTTCCTGACGACGTTTGCCAAGCCGAAGCGAGCCAGCGTTTGCGAATGCGAACGGACTCCCGATGAGAACCTCGCCCAGGCCCTGCATACGCTGAATGGCGACATCATTGCGACCAAGATTGCCGACGGCAAAGGCCGCATCGCGAAGTTACTGGAAGAGAAGAAATCGCACGAATTGATCGTTGCGGATATCTACCTGGCGACGTTGTCGCGGAGGCCGTCGGCGGCAGAGCTGGAATCTACTAAGACGTTCCTGGCTAGCAGCCCGAGTCCCAAAGAGTTCTATGAGGACCTGCTGTGGGCTCTGATTAATTCCAAGCAGTTTTTGTTCGTGAACTAGTTTTTGGAGATGCCCCGTGGCCGACGCTGCTAGCGTCGGAGGCACAGACGCTGGCAGCGTCTGCCACGGGGGTCGTAAGCCGTTGAGGGAGAGACATCGATGACCCGATTGAAGATCGTTTTGAGTGTCAGCCTGATGCTGTGTTGCGGCTCGGCTGCCTTGGCTCAAAAGTCGTACCCGATGGTCATGAGTCTGCACCCGGTCGCCGCGCAGACGGGGCAGACTTCCGAGCATGAAGTCACCGCTCGCTACGATATGTCGGGGGCCTACCAGATCTTCGTTACCGGTCAGGGTGTTACTGGTGAAGTTGTCCCGCCCGAAATGAAGCCGGGTGAGCAACCTGCCAAGCCAGAGGCTGAGAAAAAGCCGGGGAAAAAACGACCGCCAGCGGCCAAGTTGAAGGTGAAGTTTACGGTGGCGCCGGACGCCTTGCCGGGGGTGCGTGAATTTCGCATTGCGACCCCGCAAGGGGCCAGTACGATCGGCCAACTGGTCGTCGTCAAAGATCCGGTGGTCGTCGAGAAGGACGCCAATGATTCGCGGATGACGGCCCTGGAAGTGGCTCTGCCAGCTACGGTGTGTGGGACCATTGAAAAAGCGGAAGATGTTGACTGGTACAAGTTCAAAGTGGAGGCGGGGACGTCGCTGTCTTTCCTGGTACAGTCGTCGCGGATCCAGAACAAGATTCACGACCTGCAAGCCCACTCGGACCCGATCATCACCGTGCGCAACGCGTCGGGCACCACGCTGGCTCAGGCGGATAATGAATACTACGCCGATCCCTGTCTGCGATACCGATTTGAACAGGCTGGCGAGTATTTTCTGGAAGTCCGCGACGTTCGATACCACGGTAACGCGGACTGGCGTTACAGCATCGAAATCAATTCGCGGCCCCTCGTGACCCAGGTCTTCCCGTTGGCATTAACCCCAGGCACTGAGAGCAAACTCGATCTGATTGGTTTCCAACTCCCCGCTCAGCCGGTCACTCAGTTTAAAGTCCCGATGGAAACGCCAGAGGGACCGATGTCGGTTGGCGTGCCGATGGGCGATCAGCTCAGCAATCCCGTGTCGTTGTTTGCCAGTACGTTACCACCTGTCAGCGAGGCTGCTGGCGAAAATAACACGCCGGAGAAAGCTCAGCCGATTACCGTTCCCGCGGGGATCTCCGGGCGCATCGAGATCGAAGCGGATATCGACTACTACAGCTTTGAAGCCAAGAAGGGCGAAACGTTTGCGGTCGAAGTCCTGGCCCGGCGCTTGCAGTCGACGATGGACTCGCTGGTGCGAATTACGAATGAGAAATCGGTCTCTCATGCCGAGAACGATGATGCCCGCGTCGGTCGCCTGACGATTTCCGATTCGTGGATTGAAACGTGGACGGCCCATGCGGATGGCAAGTTCTATATCGAAATCCGCGATCTCCATTTGCGAGGTGGTCCCGAGTATGTCTATTTCTTGAAGGTGACGCGGACTCAGCCGACGTTTGAACTGTTGCTGGACAGTGATAAGACGATCCTGATGCCCGGAACCAATGGAACGATTTATACGCGGGTTGAACGGAAGCATGGATTTGTCGGCGAAGTTCAACTGAGCGTCGAAGGGTTGCCGCCGGGTGTGACTGCCACGTGTGGGCGGATTCTGGCGACGGGAAATGATGGCTGCATTGTGTTGCAGGCCGCCGCGAATGCCGCGATGGCCGCCAGCAACATTCGGGTGATTGGTACGGCGACACATCCTCAAGCCGAAGGCCAGCCGCCGTTGACGATCACGCAAGTTGCCAATCCCCTGCAGGAGATTTATTTCCCCGGCGGTGGTCGCGGACACTATCCGGTGACAACGCACACGGTGTCGGTCGGTGAGCCTCTCGACATCGTTTCAGTGAAGCTCAGTACGACTGACATCAGTTTGAAACCTGGAGAATCGCAGAAGATCGATGTGACGATTGTGCGTGCGGAAGGTTTCACCCAGAACATCACTCTCGATGTCATTTATCGGCACCTGGGTTCGATCTTCGGCGACAGCTTGCCCAAGGGGGTGACGCTCGATGAGAAGAACAGCCAGACCCTGTTGACCGGTGGTCAAAGTACTGGAAGTATCGTGCTGGTTGCCGCGAAGGATGCGCCGCCGGTTGAGAAGCAGTTGGTTTCGGTAATGGCCAATGTGTCGCTGAATTTTGTGATGAAGCTGACGTATTCTGCGGAACCGCTGACGGTGACTGTGGTGAAGCCGTAGCCTGTAGCCTGACTCTCCAGAGTCGGGCGAATCGTGGGACGGGTCTCCAGGCCCGTCAGTTTGTTTGAGATACGGACGCTAGCAGCGTCCGCCACGGGGCCGACGTTGCTAACGCCGGCGAAAACAGAACCGACGGACGGGCCTGGAGACCCGTCCCACGATGCGGTGCGTTGGCTCAATGCTCTTGTTTTGTGTACGATTTGATCCGTTGGATGTCTCACCTTACGTCACACAACCGGGAGAACAAAATGCGCCATTGGGTCTGCTGTCTGGCTGTTGTACTGTCTGCGAATCTGTCCGTGTTCGCTGCCCCGCCGAAACCGACTGGCGAAGCCATTGTGTCTCCGGACGCGAAGTTGGAATTGCTGTTTACGCGTTCGGCAAAGATTAAGGGCGGCCTGACTGAAGGCCCCACCGTCGCACCGGATGGATCGATCTACTTCTCCGATATTCCGTTCGGCGAAGACAAAGGGATGATCCTGCGTTTTGATCCGAAGACGAAGAAGACGACCGTCTTCAAAGAAGACAGCATGAAGTCGAATGGCCTGAAGTTCGACGCACAGGGCCGTTTGTGCGCGTGCGAAGGATCGGACTTCGGTGGTCAGGCTGTGGTTCGCTATGACATCAAGACGGGTGTGCGAACGGTGCTCGCCGACAAGTTCGAGGGGAAGAAGTTCAATGCTCCGAACGATCTGGTCATCGATCGCGAAGGCCGCATTTATTTTTCCGATCCCAAATACCTGGGTACGGAGAAGCGGGAACTGGAACATCGGGCCGTTTATCGGGTTGATCCGGATGGCAAAGTGATCGAAATCACGCACGAAGTCGAGAAGCCCAACGGCGTGGCCCTGAGTCCCGATGGCAAGACGCTGTACATGGCGGATCACAACAACGGGACCGACCGGATTGGTATCGAACCGGTCACCAAGAAGGGGGCGATGAAGGTCTATGCGTTCCCGTTGGGAGCCGACGGCAAGGTCAGTGGCCCACGGAAGACGTTGTACGATTTCGGAACGCAGAACGGCTGCGATGGCATGACGATCGATTCTCAAGGGAATATTTACCTGACATCGCGCGGCTTGAAGCGGCCCGGAGTGCTGGTGATCAATCCGGAAGGGAAAGAAGTCGCTTTCATTCCCACTGGCGAAACCCAGCCTGACGACACCGCCGAGCCCGTTGGCGTGCCCAGCAATGTCACGTTTGGAATTGGTGACGAGAGTAAAACACTGTATATCACCGTGGATAAGAGCCTATATCGAATTGGTCTGAAGGCGGAGGGTTTTCGGTTGCCCGCTGCTAAATAAGCGGATTGGCCGAGTGTTACCTGATCCTTTTCAAGCACCGTAAGAGACTACAGCTTAATACCTTGCGCCTGGGTATTGGTTTCTTACGGTTATTTAACCGACAAGTGAGTGAGAGCTGCGCATCTTGATGGATATAGTAGAGCTTATGGATTTGTTTGACCGGTTTCCGTTTGAGGCCGGTCGGGCTGATTTCTCAAGGGTGCAAATATGAGATCTTCGAAATTGTGGGTGTGTGGACTGATCGCGGTTGCGAGTCTGATTAACGTTCCGGCTGCTCAGGCACAACGTCGCGGCAACATCAGCGGCGTGATGCGTCGCTATCAACAAGTGATGCAGCAACAGGCCAAGCAGCAGCAGGAAGCTCAGAAGGCCTACATGGAATGGCTGCAGAAAGCACAAGCAGAAGCCGCGGCGAAGAAGGCAGCTCATATTGCCGACCTGCAACGCAAGAAGGGCGAAGCCGAAGTCGAACGCCAGGCGCGAATCGAAAAGAACAAGCAGCATAACGCCGAAGTGGCTGCCAGTCCGAAGAAGACTCGTACGTCAGGTAAGACGGGTGACGGCGAGAAATTCGAGAAGGATCAGGCTGATAAGGCCAAGCCTGGCGATGCCAAGTCAGAAAAGGCCGACGCCGACAAGGAAGATCCTGAATCGGGCGAGAAGGAGACTTCCGATAAGGATTCGACCGACAAGGCTCCTGTTGAGAAGAAGAAAGAATTGACCGCCAAGACAGAGAAGCCTGCCAAAGCCACTGCTCCGGTCAAGAAGTAGTCGGTGGTTTTTGACACCGACGCTGGCAGCGTCGGCCGTGTAATGTCAGATATCAATCAGCCCGGCATGACCTTCTTAAGGTGATGCCGGGCTGTTTTTTTCGGCGGTGGAGATGTCTTCATTGACCCCGGAGGGGTCACAGAGAGTAGCCGGTGGTTGAGCGCAGCGACACCACCGGAACGGGTGAAACAAAGAATTCCGACCCTGAAGACATCTGAGGTTTTTTCAAGCTCCAATTTGAGTATTTTTGAGTTTTTCAGCAAGCGGGCTGTTGGCCTTGATCAGTGCCTGGATGTAGCGTTGCTCTGAATAAGTTTCGTGAGTCTTCCA
>JAKFVC010000061.1 GCA_021732415.1 Planctomycetaceae bacterium | reverse complement strand
AGGAATACTTGACGCCGCGTCGATAGTTGATCGTGCCCCTCACCCCCAGCCCCTCTCCCCGGCGTACCAGGGCGAGGGGAGCAATTGTCGCTGCGCTCCCTTGTCAAAATACTACTTATCCGGCTGAATCGTACTCACAAACGACGGTTTGCCGTTCTTCATTTCCAGCATGACGGCCGGCTTCACCGCGTTCCGATTCTTGTCGATCGAGATCTTGCCGGTCACGCCGTCGAAATCCTTGGTCTTGGCCAGTTCCGCAGCGAGATCTGCTCCCGACAAACTCTTCGATCGCTTCATCGCTTCGAACAGGATCCGAGCGGCATCATAGCCCAAAGCGGCCAGACCATCCGGCGTGCTTTTGTACTTGGCCGAGTACTTCTTAATGTAATCCTGCACGCGCGGATTCGGATCTTCGTGCGAATAGTGGTTCGAATAGAAACAGCCGTCGAGGGCCTTGCCGGCAACCTCACCCAGCTTCGAGGAATCCCAACCATCGCCCCCCAACATCGGCGTCTGAATGCCGAGTTTCCTCGCCTGCAACGCGATATTTCCGACATCGGTGTAGTAGCCCGGGATAAAAATCACGTCCGGCTCACTCCCCCGGATGGCGGTCAGTTGGGCCGAGTAGTCCTGATCACCACCCTGGTAAGTTTGCTTGGTGGTGATGATCCCGCCCAGATCCACAAACGCCTTTTCAAACTCTTCCTGGAGACCCACCGAATAAGGTGAGGCCTGGTCGGTTAAGATCGCGGCTTTCGACGCATGCAACTCTTCGCCACGACGGGCAAACTTCGCACAGACCGATCCCTGAAACGGATCGATGAAGCAAACTCGGAAAATCATGTCGCCGATTTTGGTGACCTTGGGATTGGTCGAGGATGGACTGATCATCGGCACGCCGTTTTCCTGACAGATCGGTGCTCCAGCCAGCGACAATCCCGAGGCCACTTCCCCGAGGACCGCGGTCACCTTGTCGCTGGTCACCAATCGCGTCACGGCGTTGCCGGCTTCGCGAGCATCCCCCTTATCATCGTAGGTAATCAACCGGACTTTCTTGCCGTTGATGCCGCCAGCGGCATTGAGTTCCTCAATGGCCAGCTTGATCCCGTTGTCGGTCGATTGGCCGAACGTCGCTTCCGAACCACTCATCGAACCGAAGTGACCGATGACAATTTCGTTCTTATTGGATGCTCCCGAAGGGCACCCGGGGATAGTCAATCCAAACAGGGCGACCAGCATCAACACGGGCAAGAATGACCCAAAACCGGCTAATCGGTGTCCCGACACGGAGGGGCGGCAGTGCATGTACGCTCTCTTCTCGAACGTGGGATGGAAGGCTCTGGAAGGCAAACTGCTGTCTGAATGAATATTCCCCTGAGCGCACTAAAGCAGCCCGTTGAACCCGGGCGGCTGGGAATTCTTCAAGTTTCCCGCAAGCACAGAATAGATCCGTAGTTGCGGAGCGCTGTGAGTATATCGGACGTCTTGAATGAATCTCAAGAGAGTTATGTGTCCGGGATCTGGGTTGGTCGACAGGAATGTCCGATCCCATAAGTCCAATGTGTCCCATAAGTCCTATGAATTTTGATGGGACGAATGGGACTTATGGGACACATGGGACCTATGAAAGACCGCAAAGTCATGTCACACGACCATTCCGACCAAACTCAACCATTTGCCAAACTTGGCTTTGCGTCGCAGACCTGAGCAGGTATACTGGGCCGGTCACAGTGTTTTGTGACAAGCAGAGACAAAATGCAAGTGTGACACCTCCGGGTCGATCTTCTCGCCCGCCCCAACCTGCGTGGCCTCACCTTCTTCGGAAGTTCCGGCCTTCGATCTTGTGGCTATCTGTTGCCGAGCGGCGGGGCGTGAATGGGTATTGTTACCACTTCAAAGTTCCGCCCTTCAAGTTTTTTGAGCGGAGTGCAGCAATGCCACAGGGTACGATTAAGAAGTTGGTTAACGGTAAGGGTTTCGGATTCATCAAGTGTGATGGTGACGACCTGTTCTTCCATTCGTCGGAAGTCAAAGGCACCACCTTCGAGCAACTGCAAGAAGGCCAGCAAGTGGAATACGATGTAGGCCGCGGCCAGAAGGGCCCCTGCGCCACATCCGTTCGCGTCTCTGGCTGAATCTCGCCAGATGCGCAGGCCGGATAGCACACGGCAATCCATACTGAAAACGCCCCCCGGGTCTCTGATCCGGGGGGCGTTTTTTCTTAGAAGCGATGACGAAACCTCAACGAGGTTCTCTCGGTGGTGCAGGGCTTGTGGTTGACCTCAGTTGACTCCGGATCAAAAATGCACTTAGCCACAGAATGACACAGAAGAAACACAGAAATTAGGAGAGGGATTTTTTTCTGATTCTGTGTTTCTTCTGTGTCCTTCTGTGGCTGAAACTCTTTTTAAATGGTCTTTCGCAATCTCATTTTCACCCTCATGGACTTAAAGCGTCTTCTACCGACGATTCTCCGCGACTATGTACTTCCGCTCGACGGAGTGCACGGGGTGGCGCATTGGGCCCGCGTTCTGGAAAACGGATTACATGTCGGTCGCGAGTCTGGAGCAAATCTCGAAATCGTCTCCCTCTTCGCGGTCCTGCACGATTCGCAACGACTCAACGAGACAACCGATCCCGAGCATGGACTCCGAGCAGCGAACTTCGCCACAACACTGCGAGGAGGACTGATTGAGCTCTCCGATCAGGACTTCCACTTGCTCTATAAAGCCTGCGAAGGACACACGCACGAACGCACTCATTCCGACGTCACAATTCAAACCTGTTGGGACGCCGACCGCCTCGATCTGGGACGAGTGGGAGTCACACCCCATCCCAGCCGCCTGTGTACTCAATTCGCCAAGCAGTCGAAAACCATTCGCTGGGCAGACGGTCGAGCCTCTTTTCACGTCATCCCTGATCTCGTGCGCGTGGAATGGGGAATTGAGCTGTCGTGACGTGGCAGGTACCCCTGACCGACGCTGCTAGCGTCGGCGTCAACTCCGACGCTAGCAGCGTCAGCCACGGGAGTGTTTCGCACACATAACCGAATCTTGATACAATCCTCGTGGGTTTGCCTGGAATGATCTTGGCAAACTTGAAAGAGACTTCATTCATCCCACTTTACGACCGAGGTCCGCGCATGATCCGTGATTGCTTCAATTGGGCGGCGACGTGTTTCCTGTTGGTGATCATGACGGGCTTGTCCTTTGGTGCTGAGGCCCCGAAGCCACTGACCAAGACCACCTATGTCTATAAGAAGGTCGGCGATGTCGAGGTCCAGGCCGATGTCTATCGACCGGAGGGCACCACACCGCGGCCCGTTGTCGTCTGGATTCATGGCGGGGCGCTCATCGTCGGCAGCCGTTCGCAGGTGCCGAAGAATATCCTTGAATTGTGTACCAAAGAGGAGCTGATTTTCGTGTCCATCGACTATCGGCTGGCTCCCGAAGTCAAGCTGCCCGAGATCGCCACCGACTTGAAAGACGCCTTCCGCTGGCTGCACGAGCAGGGCCCGAAACTCTTTCAGGCTGATACCAGTCACATCGTCGTCACCGGGGGTTCGGCGGGGGGCTTCCTGACGATGCTTTCCGGCGCGATCGTCCAACCCAAACCGCAGGCGCTGCTGGCCTATTGGGGTTATGGAGACATCGACAACAAGTGGGCGATGTCGGCCTCGACGCATCATGGAATGAACACCCCGGAGGAGAACAAAGCGGCACTCGCCGCGGTCAGCCAGGGCAAGGTTTTCACCAATTCGGATGATCCCGCCGTTCAAAAGGGACGCGGGTTGTATTACCGCGGGCTGCGGCAAACGGGTGCCTGGTCTCGTGAAGTGACGGGAATTGACGCCGCTAAAGAACCAGGCAAGCTCGACCCTTATTGCCCCGTGAAACTCATCACCAAAGATTACCCCCCAATCATGATGATTCATGGGACGGCCGATACCGACGTGCCGTATTCGTGTTCGAGTGACATGGCGGTCGAGCTGAAGAAGCATGGCGTGCCCCACGAACTCCTCACCATTCCCAACGCGGAACATGGACTGCGCGATGGCGATCCGCAACTCGTCGCCAAGGCCAACGCGCGCGCCCTCGAATATATCCTGCAACATGCCACCTCCAAGGCACCAGCCGCCGGTGCCGCGGTCGACAAGCCAGTGACGGCGCAACTCGCCGCCATCGCACAGGCCGGCCCACAAGGCAAAGGGTCAGAAGCCGCCCGTGCGGCCCAGATGGAATTGTCTCAGCGGGGAGTCGAAATTCTGCCCGAGTTGCTGATCGCGATGGACACCACGAATGTCGTGGCGGCCAACTGGTATCGCATCGTGTTCGAACAAATTGTGGCGAGCGAGAAGAAACGCGCCGATGTCGTCTGGCCCATCAAGTTCTTCAAAGAATACGTCAGCGACGCCAGCCGAGTCGGCCGGCCGCGCCGTCTGGTACTCGCATTGTTGGATGAGTTCGAACCGAATTTTTCCAAGGACTGGTATCCCACTCGATTGACCGATCCGTCGTTTCGGCATGAAGCTGTCAGCCGCGCCTTATCCGCTGGCGACCAGGCCTTGAAGGCGAAGAACAACGACCTGGCGAAGGCCGAATTTCGCAAGGCTTTCGAGAACGGTCGCGACAGTTCGCAAGTCGTCCAGGCAGCGGACAAGCTGCGGTCGCTGGGTGAGACTCCGGACGTGATCGGACATCTCGGACTGGTGGTCGACTGGTGGCTGGTCGGCCCGTTCGATGCTCCCGAGAAAACCGGCTTCAGCAAAGTCTTCGAACCCGAAAACAAGGTCGATCTGCAAGCGAAGTATCCAGGGCAGGGGGGGAGTGAAATCGCCTGGATCAAGCATCACACCACTGACACGCTGGGACAGCTCAATCTCATCAGTGCGATCAGTTCGACACGAGAAGCCGTGGGGTATGCCTACACGGAAATCGAAGTCCCCCAATCCCTGCAGGCTCAACTGGGGTGTGGCGCCGACGACAATTGCACGGTCTGGCTCAACGGCGAAAAAGTCCTCGCCCGCGAACAGTGGCTCAACGGCACACGCTTCGACCGCTTCGTCACACCGATCAAACTCAAAGCAGGCCGCAATACATTGCTGGTAAAGATCTGCCAGGGTCCTCAGCACAAAGATCCGGAAGTGTCTAACAACTGGTCGTTGCAGTTACGCCTGTGTGATAACCAGGGGCAGGGGATCAAGTTCACGGCGATGAAATGACGCTGCATCCGTGGGACGGGTCTCCAGGCCCGTCCGTCCCCAATCCTTCGTGTTCTTTGTGGCCTTCTGTTCCAGTATCTGTTTTAAACAGAAGGTCACAAAGGACACGAAGAAATACAAAGTTCAACCAGTACCGTTCGAGTAATGAACGATAAATCTTGAGTTCGCAGGTTGGACGGACGGGCCTGGAGACCCGTCCCACGGATACTGGGTCACCTCTTTAACATACGCAGGATTCAACGAGACATGTTGTTACAGATCAATCGTATTTGGCCGGCATGCCTGCTCATTGTCGTCGCTGCCATCACAACCGTGGACGCCGAAAACTGGCCCGGTTGGCGGGGCCCCCAACGGACTGGCCTGACCACAGACACGGGCGTCATTACGAAATGGTCGCCGACCGAAAATGTTCTGTGGAAGACTCCGCTGCCAGGATCGGGAATCTCGAATCCGATCGTGTGGGAAGACCGTATCTTCGTCACGGCCTCCGAAGGTCGCGATCAAGGCGAACTGCACATCATCTGTCTCGATCGTAAAACCGGGGCCGAACGCTGGCACCAACGGTTATGGGGCACGGCTCCGACGCTGTTCTACTACCCGCAAAGCGGCATGGCCAGCCCGTCACCCGTAACGGATGGCAAACATCTCTGGACGTTCTTCGGTACCGGTGACGTCTTCTGTTTCGACATGGATGGCGGTCTGGTCTGGCATCGAGCCCTCGCCGACGAATACGGTGCCTTTGAAAATCGATTTGCCGCCTCGAGCTCTCCTGTGCTGTTCGAAAAGACTCTCATTCTGCAGTGCGACCATTACGGTGCATCGTACGTCATCGCCCTCGATCAACTGACGGGTGCAAATCACTGGAAGGCGGACCGTCCGGAAGTCTGGTTGTCATGGTCATCGCCACAACTCGTCCCGGTGGGGGATCGTTTCGAACTTGTCGTCCTAGGATCTGAGAAGATGGATGGCTACGACCCGCGATCGGGCAGTCGTCTGTGGACCGTCCGTGGCTTGTCTCGCGAATGCGTCCCGACACCGATTCTGGGCAACGGCCTGCTGCTCGCGGTGAGTGGTCCAAATGGCACCCATATTGCCATCAAACCGGGCGGCACAGGTGATGTGACCGAATCGCACGTCGCCTGGCGCAACGATCGCGGTACGTCGTTCGTCCCGTCCGGAATCGTATTGCACGGTCGGTACTATCTCGCAGACGACAAAGGCGTGGCCTCGTGCCTGGACGCGGCAACCGGCAAGATGTTGTGGAGGAAACGTCTCGGCGGGAAGTTCACAGCCTCGCCAGTGTCCGCCGACGACAAGCTCTTTTTCACCGACGAATCGGGCAGCACGCTGGTCTTGGACGGGAGCAAAGACGAGTACACCGAATTGAGCCGCAACGAACTAGGAGAAGATGTTCTCGCCTCAGCGGCGATCTCGAACGGCCGGATTTATTTGAGGACGACCAAGCATTTGTTTTGCTTGGGGACGAAATAGAAGTCAGGTGCGTCCCACCAAAAATCAGGCGAGCCCGGCGGCGTAAGCCCCTGGATTCCGTGGCTTCAATTGAGACCGTGACGTTCACGAAAATCTCGATCGAATTGCTCCACCGACTTTGTTCTGCCGGCCGCGATGTCGTCCAGACCTTCTTGAATGAAACGCAGGGATTTCTGTTCCTCGCGCCAGAGTTTGATCGCCTCTTCCGGCGATATCAATCTCGCTGCCTGAGATGCCAATAGCCTTCCAACGAACCGATGAAAGCCTTCCAGATCTGTCTTTGGTGGGTTGGTCATGACGGATCTCGCAATGTCGGAATTGTCCGGGGCCTTACGGCACCCGGCTCGCCTGATCTTCTCTAAATCAACATCAGATCACCGGCGCCTCAAACTTCGATTTCCCATGGGTCGGCAACCCGCTGCACCACAAACGGAACCGGTCCAGATACAAATAAACCACCGGCGTCGTATAGAGCGTCAGCATCTGGCTGAAGATCAGCCCGCCCACGATCGCGATACCCAGCGGCTGTCGCAATTCGGCCCCGTTGCCCACGCCCACCGCCAGCGGCAGGCCAGCCAACAGGGCGGCCATCGTGGTCATGGTGATCGGGCGGAATCGCAGAATGCAGGCTTCGAAAATCGCGTCCTCGGGGGTCTTGCCGTGATTGCGTTCGGCCTCGAGAGCGAAGTCGATCATCATGATCGCGTTCTTCTTCACGATCCCAATCAACAGCAGAATGCCGATCAACGCCATGACGTTCAGTTCAACCTTGCACACCATCAGCGCCAGCAACGCACCGACACCCGCCGACGGTAGCGTCGAGAGAATCGTGAGAGGATGAATGTAGCTCTCGTAGAGCATTCCCAACACGATATAAACTGTGACCAACGCCGCCAGGATCAGCAGCGGCTGGTTGCTCAATGAGGCTTGGAATGCCTGGGCGGCGCCGGAGAATTTGCCTTGAATGCTCTCGGGCATCCCCAACTGTCGCGACGCCTGTTCGATCTGCGGAATGACCTCGCCGAGAGATGTCCCTGGTGCGAGATTGAAGGAGATCGTGGTCGACGGGAACTGGCCGGAATGATTGGCCGAGAGTGCCGAATTCGTTGACGTCTGGCGGTAGATCGTTTTCAACGGAATCTGGGCGTCGTTCTGCCCACGCACGAAGATATGTCGCAAGGAATCCGGATTCTGTGAGAAGCTGTCTTCAACCTGCATTACCACATGGTACTGATTCAGCGACTTGTAAATCGTCGAGACCTGCCGCTGACCGAAGGCATCGTACAAGGTGTTATCGATCGTCGATAACGTGATCCCCAGCCGAGCCGCCATCACACGGTCAATATCCAAGCGCGTCTGCAGGCCCTTGTTCTGCTGGTCGGTGTTGACGTCGACCAGCCCGGGGATCTTCCGCATTTCACGCAAGAGTTTTGCACTCCAATCGCTCAATTCGTTGAGACTATCACCGCGCAGGCTGTACTGATATTGGGCACCGCTGGCCCGGCCGCCGATTCGCAAATCCTGCACGGCTTGGAGCAGCAAGGTCGCACCCGGCACCTTCGAGGCCTTGCCGCGGATTCTCGCAATCACCTGATCTGCCGACAGCTTTCGTACGTGCAGAGGCTTCAAAGAAACGAACATCCGTCCCGAATTCGTCGCACCTCCCATGCCGCCGATCGATGCCGTCACGCCCGACACCGCAGGATCTTCGCTGATGACGGCCGCGAACTGTTCTAACAGCCGGGCCATCGACTTAAACGATGTGTCCTGATCGGCCTGCAAGTTGCCAGTCAAGCGGCCCGTATCTTGCTGAGGGAAGAACCCCTTCGGAACGATCACATACAAATAGACCGTCAATCCGACCGTGGACAATGTGACGAGCATCGTCAGCAGTTGATGCCGCAATACGACCAGCAGCGTACGTTCATACAAAAACAGGATCCATTCGAAGACCCGTTCACTGGCCATGTAGATCTTGCCGTGGCGCTGGTCCTTTTTGGCCTTCAACATATAGGCGCACATCATCGGCGTCGTCGTCAGCGACACGACCAGTGACACCGCAATGGCGACCGACAGTGTCACAGCAAACTCGCGGAAGAGGCGCCCGACGATCCCACCCATCAGCAGAATCGGGATGAAAACCGCCACCAGGGAGATGCTGATCGACAGAACGGTAAAGCCGATCTCCTGAGCCCCCTTGATCGAGGCTTGCATGGGGGTCAGGCCTTCGTCCAGGTGACGGGCGATATTTTCGATCACGACGATGGCATCATCGACCACGAACCCCGTGGCAATGGTCAGTGCCATCAGCGAGAGATTGTCCAAGCTATAGTCGCACAGATACATGACCCCGAACGTGGCAATCAGCGAGACGGGCACCGCCACACTGGGAATCAACGTGGCACGCCAGTCTCGCAGAAACAGGAAGACGACCAGAATCACCAGCCCGACTGAGAGCACCAGCGTAAACTGCACATCCTCGAGCGAGGCACGAATCGTCGCCGTGCGGTCCATGGCCACCGACAATTCCATATCGGCCGGAATCTGGGCGTCGAGCTGCGGCAGGAGAGCGCGGATGCGATCCACCGTACCGATGATGTTGGCTCCCGGTTGCCGGAAGACCATCAATGTGATCGACGGCTTGCCGTTGGCAATCCCGAACGCTCGAATGTCTTCAACCGAATCCGTCACCGTGGCGATATCCTGCAACCGGACAGGAGCCCCATTGCGATACATCACAATCAGCGGCGCGTATTCTTTCGCCAGAAACAACTGGTCGGTCGACATCAGCGACCAGGAACGCGTGCTGTCGTTAATGCTTCCCTTGGGTCGATTGGCATTTGCCGTCCCGAGTGCCAGCCGCACATCTTCCAGCCCGATCCCGTAGTGATTCAAGATGGTCGGATTGATGTCGACACGTACCGCCGGGGCAGAACCTCCCCCCACCATCACCTGGCCGACCCCCCGCACCTGCGCCAGTTTCTGCTGCAGGATCGTCGCCGCCACGTCATACATACGCGGCTTCGTGTACGTGTCAGAGGTCAGCGCCAGAATCATGATCGGCGCGTCGGCCGGGTTGACCTTGCGATAGGACGGATTGTTGGGCAAATTCGTCGGCAGCTGACCGCGTGCCGCATTGATCGCGGCTTGAACGTCACGCGCCGCCGCATTGATGTTGCGATCCAGATCGAATTGCATCGTAATGGAACACGAACCGAGCGAACTGGCCGACGTCATTTCGGTGACACCGGCGATCCGGCCGAATTGCCGTTCCAGAGGCGTCGCCACCGCGGACGCCATCGTCTCGGGACTGGCACCCGGCAGATTCGCACTGACTTGAATCGTCGGAAAATCAACCTGTGGCAACGGCGACACCGGCAGCATCGTGTAGCCGAGCGCCCCGGCCAACGTAAGTGCAATCGTCAGCAGAGTCGTACCGACGGGCCGATGAATGAAGGGGGTCGAAAGACTCATACGATCCCCTCCGTGGCGGGGTGCAGAATCTCCTCGTCGGAACCGTGAATCGCTTCAGTCTTGATCCCCAGATACTGGCCAATCCGATCAAACCACAGGTAAATCACCGGCGTCGTATAAAGGGTCAGCAACTGGCTGAAGATCAAGCCGCCGATAATGGTGATCCCCAGCGGACTGCGCAATTCCGAGCCCGTGCCATGTCCGAATGCCAGGGGAACCGCACCCAACAAGGCGGCCATCGTCGTCATCATAATGGGACGGAACCGCAACAGGCACGCTTCAAAAATCGCATCGTCGGGGGACTTGTGTTGATTGCGTTGGGCATCGAGCGCGAAGTCGATCATCATGATCGCGTTCTTCTTGACGATACCGATCAGCAGAATGATTCCGATCAAACCAATCACGCTCAGATCGAGACCGCAAATCAGCAAGGCTACCAACGCACCAACACCCGCGGAGGGGAGCGTCGACAAGATGGTGATCGGATGAATGTAGCTCTCATAGAGCACACCCAACACGATATAGACCGTCACCAGCGCCGCCAGAATCAGCCATGGCGTGTTCTTGAGCGATGCCAGAAACGCTTCGGCCGTTCCCTGGAATCCACCGACGATACTCGGTGGCAGGCCCAGTTCTTCCTTGGCTTTGGCGATCGCCTCCACGGCCTCACCCAGCGAGACATTCGGCGCCAGGTTGAACGACACCGTCACTACCGGAAACTGTCCCTGGTGGTTCACGGTCAAGGGGGCGGTCGATTCTTCCAGCCGCGTAAACGTGCTCAAGGGCACGACGCCACTCCCCGGCGGACGAATATAGATTTCACTCAGATCGCGCGGGGCATTGCGGAACTTGGGCTTCACTTCGAGTATCAGACGGTACTGATTCAACTGCGTGAACATGATCGAAATCTGCCGCTGACCGAAGCCATCATAGAGGGCATCGTCGATCATCTGCGGCGTGACTCCCAACCGTGAGGCCATATCACGATCAATCACGACTCTCATCTGCAATCCGGCGTTCTGTTGATCGGTGGCCACGTCCCGCAGTTGCGGCAACTCTTGCAGCTTGGCCACGAACTTCGGTGCCCATTCCCCCAGTTCAGCGGCATCGGGGTCTTCCAGGCTGTATTGATATTGGGTCCGGCTGACGCGAGTTTCGACGGTCAGATCCTGCACCGGCTGCATGAACAGCCGGATCCCGTTGACCTTCTCCAGCTTCGGCTGCAGGCGGCGAATAATGTCGGACGCACTCAGATGCCGCTCGTCCAACGGCTTCAGGTTAATCTGGATGCGGCCGCTGTTGACCGTCGTATTGGTACCGTCGATCCCAATAAAGCTCGACAGACTCAGCACCGCCGGGTCTTCCAGGATCGCCTTATTCAGCTCAAGCTGCCGCTGTGACATGGCCTCAAACGAGACGCTCTGCGGCGCTTCAGAAATGCCGAGAATGACGCCGGTATCCTGCACCGGGAAGAAACCCTTGGGAACGATAAAATACAAATAGACGGTCCCAATCAGCGTGATGAGCGAAACGATCATCGTTGACGCCTGATGCCGCAGAACCACCTTCAGCGTCTCACCGTACATCCAGATGACCGATTCGAAGCAGTACTCGGACAGCTGATACATCCGGCCGTGCTTCGTCGGATCGACATGCTTGAGCAACTTCGCACACATCATCGGTGTCAACGTCAGCGACACGACCGCCGAGACGAGAATCGTCACGCTCAGGGTCACGGCAAACTCGCGGAACAGACGACCAACGATGTCTCCCATGAACAACAACGGGATCAACACCGCGATCAGCGAAACGCTCAATGAGACAATAGTGAAACCGATTTGAGCTGACCCCTTGAGGGCCGCTTCCAACGGCGATTCGCCTTCTTCGATATAGCGCATGATGTTTTCAATCATCACGATCGCATCATCGACGACGAATCCGGTCGAAATCGTCAGCGCCATCAACGTCAGGTTATTGAGGCTATAGTCCAGCAGATACATCACCGCGAACGTGCCGATCAGCGACAGCGGCACGGCGACGCTGGGAATGATGGTCGCATAAACATTTCGCAGGAACAGGAAGATCACGAACACGACCAGCGCAATCGTCAGCAGCAATTCAAACTGCACATCTTCGACCGACGCGCGAATAGTCAGCGTGCGGTCGGTCAGAATCGCAATCGAGACTGTCGCCGGCAGAGAATCTTTCAGCTGCGGCAACAGCGCCTTCACCCGGTCGACGACCTCGATGATGTTGGCCCCTGGTTGTCGTTGAATATTCAAGATGACCGCGGGAGTGTCGTTCATCCACGCGGCCTGGCGGATGTTTTCCACATCGTCGACGACATCCGCCACATCGGACAGTTGGACCGGCGCCCCGTTGTGATAGGCGACGATCAACTTCCGATATTGTTCGCTGGTGAAAATCTGATCGTTGGCGCCGATCGTGTAGGCCTGCCGACGACCGTCAAAACTCCCCTTGGCCTGATTCACATTGGCCGCGGCCACCATATTCCGCACGTCTTCGAGATTCAGCCCCAGGTTCGACAACGCCGTCGGGTTGGCTTGAATGCGAATCGCCGGCTTCTGACCGCCGCTGATGCTGACCATCCCCACGCCGCTCAATTGCGAAATCTTCTGAGCAAGCCGGGTGTCGGCCAGGTCTTCCACCTTCGACAACGGCAGCGTCTTCGATGAGAGCGCCAGCGTTAAGATCGGGGCGTCGGCGGGATTCGTCTTGGTGTAGATCGGCGGATTCGGCAGATCGCGCGGCAGGAAGGTCGAGGCCACATTGATCGACGACTGCACCTGTTGCGCAGCCACATCAATATCCAGCTCCAGCGCGAAGCGGAGCGTAATGACCGAGCAGCCTTCCGAGCTGGTCGACGTCATCTGGGTCAGTCCAGGGACCTGGCCGAACTGACGTTCCAGCGGGGCCGTGACTGACGACGCCATCACATCGGGACCGGCACCGGGATAGAAGGTGACCACCTGGATCGTCGGGTAGTCCACCTGCGGCAACGCCGAGACCGGCAACATCCGATAGGCGATCATTCCCGCCAGCAGAATCGCCACCATGAACAGCACGGTCGCGACAGGCCGCAGGATGAATGGGCGAGAGATATTCATCGCGCGCCCTTTGAACTCTCCGGCTTGCCGTGGTCCTCAGGATGGCCACCCGACTTCGCGACCTTATCCGCTCCGCCTGATGCTGGCCCGAATCCCTTTTCCTTGGATTTGGAGTCGCGCGTCGCCACCTTAGCACCCGGCTGCAGTTTGTCGATGCCATCCGTCACGACGATTTCGCCCGGCTGCACGCCGTAATCGATTGACGTCTCGGCCCCTTCGGTCGGACCGACTGTCACGTTGCGCAGTTCAACCGTTTCATCCGATTTCACGATGTACACGAATGTCGAACTGGGACCGCGTTGCACGGCCGCCGACGGAACCACAATGGCATTGTGCTTGGTGTCAACCAGCAGTCGTGTGTTCACAAACTGGTTGGGGAACAACGCATTGTCTTCGTGATCGATGATCGCCTTCAACCGCAAAGTTCCCGTCGTAGGATCGACCTGATTGTCCGTGGCTAACAGCTTGCCGGCGGCCAGCTTGGTCCGGAAGTCGCGATCGTACGCATCGACGACCAGTTCGTGTCCATCACGCATCCGTTTTTGAACGCGCGGAATGTCGTCCTGGGGGATCGTAAAGATCAAGGCAATGGGCTGCAGTTGCGTAATCACCGCCAGACCGTTCGGATCATTTGCCCGCACGATGTTGCCCGCATCCACCAGTCGCAAACCAATCCGCCCGTTAATGGGGGAGATGATTCGACAATAGGTCAGTTGCAACTCGGCATTGGCCACCATCGCCTTATCGGTCTTGATCGTGCCTTCGGTCTGCTGCACGATCGCAATCTGGTCATCGAGTTCTTGAGCCGTCACCGATTTGGTCGGCACCAGACGCTCGTAACGAGCCAAAGTCAGCTTCGCCGCCTTTAGAGTGGCCTCGTCTCGTGCCAACTGTCCAGCGGCCTGATCGCGCTGGACTTCAAACGGGCGGGTATCGATTTCCGCGAGCAAATCACCTTCCTTGACCATTTGGCCTTCGGTAAAGGCGACTTTGACCAGTTCCCCTTCGACTCGACTGCGGATCGTGACAGTCTTGAGGGCCGTCACCGTTCCCAACCCGTTGAGGTACAAGTCCAAATCTCGCTTCTTCACCGCGGCCGTCACGACAGGAATCACGCGAACGGGAGGTTTTGCAGGCGGACCACTGGTCGCAAACAATGCCGAGACCGAGGGCAACCAGCGATCTCGATAGAACCAGCCCGCGCCCGCGGCGAACGCCGCGCACAGCATCAAAATCAGCCACAACCCGGCACCCGGTCGGGAAACAGGTTCTGGCGAAAGGGGATGAGGATCGACCATGGAAGGTTTATTCCCGTGAACCCGTTCGCCGGAAGCACGTTCACCCGTAGCACGTTCGGAAGATTGTGCAGGGCGGCTTTTCACAGATTCCTGCACGGGCGCTGGCGGGGAAGCTGGAACATTCGTAATCATCTGTTGAATACCTCAAAAGATGGATCGCTGGCAAGCTGCAGACGGTAGGCTTTCACGGACATCTTCAAACAGGCGGGACAGTCGCAGCAGGCGGGTTGCAATCTCGAATCTTTATATGTTACCGCGATCATCAAACCTACGCATCTGCGCACTCACAATCAGAGCACAGAAACGACCTTCATGCCGTCTGCCATTCGGCATATGACCTTATGCGACAATGGATTAGGCGATGGACTACACTGCAGAGAATACTATCCTACAGGGACCAGAAGTGGTACCCCTTAAGCATTTGTCACAATTGGCGAGAGCGTCGTGGGACGGGTCTCCAGGCCCTTCCGTCTGACGTATTAGCAATTGGAGTAGGCTCCAGGCTGCGCGAGTGAAATCAGCCGCGGGGCGCTAGCCCACGGTTCAGAGAGACAATTCTGGTCGAGAACGTGGTCTATCCCACCAAAGTAACCGGACGCTAGCCCGTTCCGGCTGAGTTCCCTGTCATAGAATTTACGGGCAGGGACGGACGGGCCTGGAGACCCGTCCCACGGTTTCGTCTGACTGCACAAGTTTCTCGCCGGTCCCTCGAAGGCGGGTTATAGTTAAACCGGCTGAAACTCAATCATGAGTCAGCCGGAAAGGACTTTCGAGATGCGTTTTCCGCGACCAAGTTCAGCGCTGTTGGATTTCCGCCGCGGAATACTACTCACGCTCGCAATCCTGGCACTCACTCTCTTCTTACAACCGAAGCCGGCGCAGGCTCTTGACCCGCAGCGCCCGCTCACCCAGGCCTTGCTCCGGATCTGGCAGGTCCAGCAAGGACTGCCGCGTGCCGCTATCTTTTCCATTCGACAAACAAGCGACGGCTACTTGTGGCTCGGGACCCAGGTTGGTCTGTATCGCTTTGACGGCGTCCGCTTCGTCGCCGTCCAAGGAGGGCCGGGTCGTGCGCTCGACAAACTTTGGATTCAAGACCTCTGTGAAGACCGAAACCACAACTTGTGGATTGCCACCGATGATGCCGGCCTGATCCGCATGCAGGGGCGAACGACATCGCGGCTCGGTCGCACCGAGGGCCTGCCATCGGACCATGTGCGGTGCCTGCTAGTCGATCGCCACGGAGAACTGTGGGCCGGGACCGACAAGGGCCTGGCACGTTTCCAAAACGGCAAATTCGTCGTTTATCAAACCGATCAAGGTCTGCCCGCCAACGACATCCGCGCCCTGAGCGAAGCCCCCGACGGAACGATCTGGATTGCCACAGAGGGTCAACATGTCTGCACTTGGGACGGTTCGAAATTCAAATCGATGGACTTCAAATCAATCCCGGCGCGTGGTGTCATCAACGCGTTGCTGGTCAGTCCCGACAAGACGGTGTGGATTGGCACGACCGCCGGACTGGTCCAATACAAGGGCACTCAAGAACGCTGTTTCACCACGGCGGATGGCCTCGCCCATGACCTGATCTACTGCTTGACCCCAGCCCGCGACGGCGGCGTCTGGATCGGCACGAAGGATGGCTTCAGCCGCCTCCAGGGAGATCATATTGAAAGCTTTCGCACCCGCGACGGGCTGTCGCAAAGCACGGTCTACACCCTGTGCGAAGACCATGAGGGCAGCCTCTGGGTGGGAACCAAGCATGGATTGAATCAATTCGCAGACCGTCGCACAGTCCCTTTTACCACCAGCGAAGGCCTGCCCAGCAATGACACGGGCCCCATCCTGCAGGATCAGGTAGGAAACGTCTGGGTGGGAACATTGGGAGCTGGCCTGGCACGTTTCGATGGCCGCCAGTTTTCGAATGCTGCGACCACTCAAACTGGCTTGGTGAGCAATACCGTCCTGTCGCTGGCCGACGGTGGAGACGGTCTGCTGTGGATTGGTACTGACCAGGGCCTCTGCCAAATGCGCGAAGGCAAGATTGTCGACACCTTCTCAATGGAGCAGGGCCTCCCGTCCAATGTGATTCTCTCACTGACGCGCGATCATTCCGGCACACTGTGGGCTGGCACAACGGCTGGCCTGGCTGAATTCCGCGACGGGCGATTCGCACGGCCTGAAGGTGATCCGTCCGCACTTCAGCGCCCCGTCCAAGCTTTGATCAACTATCGCAACCAATTCCTGATCGCGGCCACCGAAGGGGGCGGCCTCTACCAGTTGGCGGACCGCAATCTCAGCCTGCTGACCGATCAATTGCAGACGTCGCACGATATCGATGCGTTCTATCTGGACCAGGAGAATCTCCTGTGGACTGCAATTCGTGGTCGCGGGGTAGGGCTGTTTGACGGGAAGAAGATCTCTCAATTCAGCGTCAAAGATGGTCTCTACGATGACGACATCTTCGGCATCGCCGGTGACAACGAGGGTCGCCTGTGGATGGCTTGCAGCCGCGGGATTTTCTCCGTAGGGCGCGATGATCTGAAGAAATTTGCGGCGGGCGAGATCAATCGCCTCACCAGCTATCCCTTCAGCCCGACCGACGCTCAACGCACCATTGAATGCCAGAATGGTGTGCAGCCCGCGATCTGGAAAATGCGGGACGGGTGCGTGTGGTTTTCCACCATTCGAGGCATCATCGTCCTCGACCCGAAACGGCTGGGGCGCAAGCTGCCGCTGCCCTCCATCGTCATCGAAGACGTCCGCGTCAACGGCCAGGATGAGAACCCCCGGCAGGTGGGACACCTTCCCCCCGGGCGCACCAATTTCAACTTCCACTACACGGCCCTCAGCTTCGCCGCTCCTTCGCGAATTACTTTTCGTTACAAGCTGGAGGGCTTCGATACCGACTGGGTCGATGCCGGACCGCGACGCGAAGCGTTTTATACGAATCTCGCACCCGGAACGTATCGCTTCCGAGTCCAGGCGATCAACGCCGACGGCTCTGGAAACGAAGCAGCGTATCCCGTCGATTTTGCGCTAGAACCTTACTTTTATCAGACCAGATGGTTCATTCCGCTGATCGCCGCTGGTCTCGCCGGGATCGCCTGGCTGGCCTATCGGCAGCGGATCCGTCATATCAAATCACATTTGCAGGTGGTCCTGGCCGAGCGCAGCCGCATTGCCCGTGAACTGCACGACACGCTCATCCAGGGGTTTTCCGGCGTGACCATGCAAATGCAGGCGCTCACCGCCCGACTGCGGCAGTCTCCGGAACGTGAAACGCTGACGGAGATCATCCATGATGCGGGAAACTGTCTCAGCGAAGCACGGCGTTCCGTCGCCGGTCTCCGCAATGTTCAAGGGGACGAATCGGGCCTGGCCGCGGCGATCGCTCAGGCGGCCCGCCAACTGACCGAAACACGCGACATCCGGCTGCGCTTGAGGCTCGTGTCCAATCCTCCCCAATTCAGTCCTGACGTCGAATACAACATCCTGCGAATTGTGCAGGAAGCGATCTCCAATGTCATCCGGCATTCGGGCGCGACGATGATTGAAGTGGCGATGAGCTGCACTCCTCAGCAGCTCACGATTTCCATTGAAGACGACGGCTCGGGATTCGACATGGATCAATATTTGGAGCATGTCCAACCCGGCCACTACGGCCTGATCGGCATGCGTGAACGAGCCACCCAGGTGGGTGCCGATATTTCCTGGCGCAGTGTGCCGCGACAGGGGACTACGGTCACGCTGACCAAACCACTGTCGCACCAATCCCCGCCAACCGTTGATCCCCAAACGCGGGCTTCATCCGCTTCTGACCAGCCTGCCGTGGAGTCGACTCGATGACCGAAACACCTCCCACCAAACCGATCCGCGTGCTGTGCGTCGATGATCATCCGCTGGTCCGCAAGGGCATCATCGCCATCCTGGCCAACGAGTCCGATATCGAACTGGTCGCCGAAGCAGGCAACGGACGAGATGCCGTGGAGCTGTTCCGCCAGCATCAGCCCGATGTCACGCTGATGGATCTACGCATGCCCGAATTAGACGGCATTGGAGCGGTGAAACAGATCCGCAGCGAGTTCCCCGACGCCAAGATCATTGCACTGACCAGTTTCGACGGCGATCAGGATATCTATCGCGCCCTGGAAGCAGGCGTCCGTGGCTATCTTCTGAAAGAGATGGTCCACACGGAGGTCCTGAACGCCATCCGCAAAGTCGAAGCCGGCCAGAAGCTGATGTCACAAGAAGTCGCCGAACGCATGGCCGAGTACTTCCCACAAGTCGCACTGACCCCGCGCGAAGTTGAGGTCTTGACGTTGGTCGCCCAAGGCCTGGCCAACAAAGAAATCGCAGTCAAGCTGGGCACAGCCAACGGTACGGTCAAAATCCACGTGCAAAACATCCTGGCGAAGCTCAACGCCACCGACCGCACACGGGCGGTCACGATTGCATTGCAACGCGGGATTATTCACCTGGATTAAAAGAAAAGTCCCTTCTGTCCCTTGGAAATTCAAAGGACAGAAGGGACCTAAGTGACTTAAATCAGCCTCGATTAGGGCTTCGCGATAAACTTGTCGCGGCGCGGCTTGTTGACCACGCGGTCGCGATCAAATCGCCGGCCACCCTCTTGGAAGCGAGGGGCTTCCATCCGCGTGATATTCAGCTTGCGGCCCATGACCCAGACCTTCTTCAACGCGTTGAAGATTTCCTTGGGCATTCCTTCGGGAAGATCGACTGTGCTGAACTCATCGAAGATTTCGATTCGGCCGATGTTGGACATCTCCAAACCGGTCTCGTTGATGATCGCTCCGACGATGTTCCCCGGGTTGACCTGATTCACACGGCCGACTTCGATGCGGAACGTTTCCATGCCTTCATCGGTACGCGGACCACTGCGACGTCGATCGCCACCTTCAAACGAACGGCTGTCGCGTCCGCGAGGCCCTTCGCCGCGAGAATCAGCGAACTCATGTTGCTTAAGATTGTCGGTCAACAGCAAAGGACTGTCACCGTTCCCCAGGACCGCCAACGCAGCCGCGATCTTCTCGATCGGCAGATCACATTCTGCCCGGTATTTTTCGACAATCGCCGCGAATCGCTCCAAGTCCGGATGCGCCAAGGCCGCGGTGATCTTCTCGTAATACTTGGCCACACGTTGATCATTGATGGCGTCGTTCGAGGGCAAATCCATCGGCTCAATCGGCTGGCGGGTCGCTCGTTCCAGGCGTTTCAACAGTTGTCGTTCACGCGGATGGACGAACAGAATGGCTTCACCGCTGCGTCCTGCACGGCCAGTCCGGCCAATGCGATGGACGTAAGCTTCATCATCGAACGGGAGATCGTAATTGATCACATGGCTGACACGTTGCACGTCCAAGCCGCGCGCCGCGACATCAGTCGCGACGACGATATCCAGCTTGCCTGCCTTCAGGTTCGCGACAATCCGCTCACGCTGCTTCTGATTCACATCGCCACTCAAGGCCCCGGCACGATGTCCACACGAATTCAAGAAGTCGGCCAGCGGTTCGGTCGTGCTTTTCATCTTCACGAAGACGATCACACCATCGATGGGCTCGGCTTCCAGAATGCGGGCCAACGCGGCTTCCTTCTGGTGCGGCGCGGCAATGACGAATCGCTGACGAATCGTGTCGGCGGTCGCGGTCTTCTGCTTGATGGTGATCTGCACCGGTTCACGCAGATACTGTTGAGCAATCCGGCGAATCTGGTCGGGCATCGTCGCGGAGAACAACGCAATCTGGCGCTCAGCCGGCAACTGGGTCAGGACCCATTCGACGTCTTCAGCGAATCCCATATTCAGCATCTCGTCCGCTTCATCGAGGACCAGGCCACGCAGGCCGTCCAACTTGAGCGAACCACGACGCATATGATCCATCACGCGACCGGGAGTCCCCACAATCACGTGGACGCCACGATCCAACTGACGGAACTGGACTTGATAATCCTGGCCACCATAAATCGCCACCGCACGCAATCCGGGCATCCCGGCGGCATAGCGTTCAAACGCTTCCGCAACTTGAATGGCCAGTTCACGGGTGGGGGTCAGTACCAGGACCTGCGGGTGCTTCTTACTGATATCGATCCGCTCGAGCATCGGGATCGCAAACGCGGCGGTCTTACCGGTACCGGTTTGAGCCTGTCCCAGCACATCACGTCCAGCTAACAACAACGGAATCGTGCGGGCTTGAATGGGCGTAGGGACGGTGTACCCGGAACTCTCGAGCGCCTTCATGATCCCTTCGCTGAGATTCAACTCGGCGAATGTCGCGGGCAGAAGTTGCTCGGCATTGGCGGGAACAGAAGCGGGAGCGGGCGAAGCAGCAACAACGGGAGCTTCAGCTTCATCGGACGAAATCTGGACAGACGGAATTTGAGACATGCAGCAGTTTACCTGAGCCTAAAAAAGGGACGTCAACGAACATACCGTGCAGGTTGAAACAATCGAAAATCAAAACTGGCCTAAAACCAATGGTGATTTGCCTTTAAGGCAGATTGTCCCGGGCCATAAAGGCCTTGACCACATGCGCAGTATGATCGAACGCGTCAGGTACTGCTGAACTTACCGTTGGGCCAAATGAGGTAGGCGGCCCACTGGGGTGTGATACGAAACCTTGCCGGAATTACAACTATTCGATTTAGCAATATATCGGCAACAGGACGGAGAGAAAAGCCTCTTTCCGGAAAAAACGCGGTGAGGAAGGCAAATAACCCCCGTGGCCGACGCTGCCAGCGTCGGTGACGAAGTCGATACGTGGCAAAGCCTC
The DNA here is from genome assembly GCA_021732415.1 of Planctomycetaceae bacterium. Lineage (GTDB taxonomy): Bacteria > Planctomycetota > Planctomycetia > Planctomycetales > Planctomycetaceae > JAKFVC01. The sequence goes on along the minus strand of JAKFVC010000061.1, from coordinate 48,172 downwards.
GAAGAATGGGAGACTTCCAATTCCTCACCCGAAATACGCCCGACCCCTCAGTCAACGTTACGCGAAAATCTCGCGAACCACGTTGCCCGCCACATCGGTCAACCGAAAGTCGCGACCGGCATAGCGGTAGGTCATCTTCTCGTGATCCAAACCCATCAGAGCCAGCAGCGTGGCATGCAGGTCGGTCGTGTGCATCCGACCTTCGACGGCCTTGATCCCGTATTCGTCGGTGTTGCCATACGAGAATCCCTTTTTCACTCCGGCACCGGCCATCCACATCGGATAGCCGGTGATGTTGTGATCGCGGCCATCGGGCCCTTGAGCCGTCGGTTGCCGGCCGAATTCACTGCCGAACAGAACCAGCGTGTCTTCCAACATCCCGCGCTGTTCCAAGTCCGCCAATAACGCGGCAGTCGGCTGGTCCGTCGCTGCCGTGTTGCGGATCAAACCTTGGTGCAGATTGTTGTGCTGGTCCCAGCCGGGATGGCAGATCTCGACGAAACGGACTCCCGCTTCACTCAACCGACGAGCCATCAAGCACTGCCGGGCAAAGCTGCCGCCGGGACCATCTTTGACGCCGTATGAATCGCGAATCGATTTTGGTTCCTTAGAAATATCCAGCAGTTCGGGCACCTTCCCCTGCATCTTGAACGCCAGCTCGTACGACTGAATGACGCCGTCCAACTGGTCTGGAGCCCCCGCGGTCGCGCCAAGATCACGGTTCATGGCTTGCACCAGATCAATCTGTTTCCGTTGCAAAGTGCTGACCGTCTGAGCCTTCAAATTCGGCACATAGCCGGTGTCGTTGATCTTCGTTCCCTGGAAGTGAGCGGGCAAGAACGCGCTACCATAGTTCACCGCACCACCGAAGTTGGGCGGGGGATTGATGGTGATGTAGCCGGGCAGATCCTGATTCTCAGTGCCCAGGCCATACATCAGCCAGGCTCCCATCGACGGCCGCGTCAGCGAAGCCAGCGCGGCACCAGTATGCAATTGAATGACAGCCTGCGGATGAGCTGGCGTATCGGTGTGCAGTCCTCGAATGAAGCACAGCTTGTCGACGTGCTTCGCAGTATGGGGATAGAGTTCCGAGACCCACGTGCCGGTCTGGCCGTGCTGGGCGAACTTGAACTTGGAAGCGGTCAAGGTGCCACCACCGGGGCCGACTTTGCCGTCTTCAGCCTGCAGCTTGGCCTTGTACTCCCAGGTATCCATCTGGGAGATCGCTCCCTGCATGAACAGGAAAATAATCCGCTTCGCCTTGGCGGGAAAATGCGCTACCTTCGGAGCCAACGGTCCCAGCGGAGCAGGTGATTGCGCAAACGCCTGGGGCGCATTCTGCCCCAGCAGTCCCGCGAGGGCCAGATAGCCGAAGCCGGCACTGGCGCTCTTCAGGGCGTCACGGCGGGAGATGATGCTGCCGAGGTTGTTCGAAGTCAGGTCGAGGGATGACATATCGTGAAAATCCTTTCGGAGATTGCGTACTGATTTTTTCAATTTAGGCGAGCCGGGTGCCATAAGGCCCCGGACCGGGAATCGGGTTGTATCTCAAATTGTCCGGGGCCAAATGAGGGGCTACTTCAAATACCGAAACTCAGCGGTCCCCAGCAACGCCTGGCAGAAGCTCGCCCAGGCCGCCGTCTTCGCGTTCGCTGCCTTGATCACAACTTCTTTCACTGGTGCTTCCACAGGAATAATCTCATCAGGATCAATCACGACCGGCTTCTTGGGAGCCGCGGCAACCTTCGTCGCCGTATCGGTTCCCACACTCACGGGCAAGGGCGGTGGAGCAGGCAGGTCGCCTTGAGGAACCGCTCCTGCTGGTGCCGCGACTGCCGCAACCGCCGTCGAAGTTGAAGTGGAAACTCCCGCGTCGGTCGTGGCAACCAGGGTGGAGGCAGCCGTCGCAACGGGTGCCACAGGTGTGGACTTCGCCGCTAAAACACTCTCCTGACTGGCGACTTCGTAGTCTGCCAGATAACTCTTCGCTCGTGCGATTTCTCCGGATGTCGGCGCTCGGCCGAAGGTCAACCGATAGGCCAAGGTCACTTGGCCGTCCTGGTCCAGATCGGGGCGCCGCAGAACGCGTTCGGCCAGGTCGAGGGCATTCCGCCGCACGAACGGATCGTTCAACAGGTACAGGGCCTGCGTCGCCACGGTTGTGGTATCACGGCTGCCGGTCACCATCCCTTGTTCGGCAAAGTCGAAAACGTGCAGCGACGTCGGCGTCAAATCGCGGAGCAGGGGGAGATACACGCTCCGATGGAGACTCGCCTGGGCCCCTTCGCTCAAGCCGCGAGCTTGAGGTCCGTTGTTGGGCATTTCGATGACTTTGAAATCCTTGGCTGGCGATGCTTCAGGACGCGACAGGTTCAATTTACCGGATGCCGCCAACGTCGCGTCGCGGATCTCCTCGGCAGTGAGACGCCGCGGACCGTGTCGCCACACCAATCGATTCCCCGGATCTACGGCCACGTTCGCCGGCGAGGCATCCGCGGCCAACTGGTAAGCTCGGGTTAAGACGACGGTCCGAATCAACCTCTTCACTGACCAACCGCCGTTCACAAACCGGGCGGCCAAGTGATCCAGCAATTCCGGATGCGAGGGGACATCGCCCGTGACGCCAAAGTTATCGACGCTGCGAACGAGACCCTCTTCAAACAAGTGCTGCCACACGCGGTTCGCCAGTACGCGGGACGTCAGCGGATTCTTGTCGCTGGCCAACCACTGAGCCAACTCCAACCGACCACTCTGAGCCGTATTGACGGCAGGCTGTTCGGGATACTGCAGGACGCTCAAGAAACCACGCGGGACGGACGGTCCCAGCTTTTCGGCTTCACCACGCAGGCGAACTTCCGTATCACCAATCTTCTTCGCCTCACGTACTCCCAGAGCCACCTTGCCCTTCGCCGCGGGATCGGCCATAGCAGTCAGTTCCGCTTGCAGCCGATTCATCTTCTGACGAGCCACCTGACGCTTCGGCCGGCCATTCGGTCCGGGTTCAGCGCCCTTGGGATCATCACGCAGGATCTCAAATTCCTTCCGGGCTACAGCGACGGCCTTCTTCAACTCTTCGATTTTCGGATTATTATCAACCTCTGGCACGCCTTCCTGCTTCAAGACCAGCAGCATCGAAGTATCGTAGTAGTCCAAGCCGCCGCCACCCATCTTATTACGGACGCCGGCGCACAGGTCGGTGCTGTGGAAGATACCGGCCAAAGCGTAATAGTCCCTGGTGGGAATCGGGTCGAACTTGTGATCGTGGCACCGGGCGCAACTCGCCGTCAGACCCAGGAAGGAGCGGCTGACGGTATCGATCTGCTCGTCAATGTTGTCCATCGTGAACCGGACTTTGAAACGTTGATTGACGTCCTTCACTCCCAAGGCCAGGAAGCCAGTCGCAATCAGTTGCTCGTCACGTTGCTCGGGCGAACTGGCCGGCAACAAGTCCCCCGCGATCTGTTCGCGAATGAACTGGTCATAGGGCTTGTCGCTGTTGAAGGCGTTGATGATGTAGTCACGGTAACGCCAGGCCTGAGGGTACGGCACGTTGCGTGACGAGCCGGTTGACTCACCATACCGAGCCACATCCAGCCAATGCCGGCCCCAGCGTTCTCCGAAGGTCGCCGATGCCAGCAGGCGATCGACGACTTTCTCAAACGCATCCGGCGAACTGTCGGCCACGAAGGCATCAACGTCTTCCGGAGCAGGGGGGAGACCGGTGAGATCGAAGGTCACGCGGCGGAGCAACGTCACTTTGTCGGCATCGGCGACCGGCATCAGCCCCTTGTCGTCCAGCCTGGCGAGAATGAAGCGATCGATGTCATCGCGGGCCCACGCACTATCGCTGACCGGCGGGGCCGCGGCCGCCGTTAATGGCTGCCAGGCCCAGTGTTCCTTCCGCAGTTTTTCGTACTTTTCGTTGGGCTTGTTGAGATCGACCGCCACACCGACAGCTGGCCACGCCGCACCGTCCTTGACCCATTGAGTCAGATCGGCGATTTGTTCGGGACTCAACTGCTTCTTCGGCGGCATCTTCAGAGTGTCGTCGGTATAGAGAATCGCCTGAATCAACAAGCTGTCCTCGGGCTGACCCGGCACAATCGCCGCGCCGCCGTTGCCGCCGTTCAGCAGGCCGTTGCGATCATCGACTCGCAAACCACCTTTGGAATTCGTGTCGGCTGAGTGGCAGCTATAGCAGTTGTCGACCAGCAGGGGCCGTACCTTCTTCTCAAAAAACTCCACCTTGGCGGCATCATCGCGGGGGGTGACTTGCGCGGACGCGATGGCCGGCGAAACTGCCAGCAACGCGAGCGTCAGGGAACCGACGAGTCGGGGACGGAAAGCCATGAATCGAATTTCCTTACTCAGTATTCCGGAAAACGGTTGGCCCCGCGCATGCTCTCAGGCAGCGCAGACCAAGACGTTTTCTCGTACAGATTCCAGGTGATTAAGGTACGCGGTTCCGAGCGTGGGAACCAGTCCAAAGGAGTGAGGCTCACTCCGTTCTAACATTCGCGACGACAGATGTGGGTCAGGCTGTGCCTGACGTTTTTCAGCAATCGCCACGACCAGAGACGTCAGGCACAGCCTGACCTACGACTACGACAACAACAGCCATACCTAACTGATGCGCTGCGACCCATGATTTGTGCAAATGGGGAGCGAACAGTGACTGCAGAATGCGATTTCCGACCGGTGACCAATAACATTCGCGATACTCCACAGCCATCGCGGACGCCTCTGGGGAAACCAGTCAGCATCACCATATTGCAATTGAAGAAGGGCGGCTACTCGGACAAGTGTCGTTAAGTATCACCACCTGAGTGATGTATTTATTTTCGGCATTGCTCGACAGTTTGTCAAGCGAATCCGATCCGTTTTTGAAAATCTCGCGATATCCTTGGATTTTGCACGAGACAGACGAGCGTTCGCGACCTCGAAATCACCGAATACATTGCACCACGGAGACACGGAGAACACGGAGTTTTTTTGGGGATTTCTGTCCTGAAACTCCGTGTTCTCCGTGTCTCCGTGGTGAATAGAATTTATCCCCTTTGAACTGCCATCAATGACAAGAACTCAAACGCCAAGTTGGCTGCGAGGATCGCTGTGATCCCCTGCGCATCAAACGGCGGACTGACCTCCACGAGGTCGCAGCCAACCAGATTCAGGCCTCTTAAACCGCGCACCATTTGTAAGACCTCACGGCTGCTGAAGCCGCCAACTTCGGGCGTTCCGGTCCCCGGTGCGAAGGCTGGATCGACCGCATCGATATCGAACGTCAAGTACAGTGGACGCGGACCGACTCGCCGCTGGACTTCGGCGATCACACCATCGGTCCCCAGCGACAAGGCTTCCTCAAGTGTAATCATCCGCGCGCCCAATCGGCGCGAATCATCGTAGTCGTGCGCCGCCGGAGTTGGCCCGCGGATTCCAATCTGCAGATAGGCGTCGAGATCGATCAAGCCCTCGTCGATGGCGCGTCGAAACGGGGTACCGTGGCTCACCTTGCGGCCGGGAAATTCTTCATCCCAGGTATCGGGATGAGCATCAAAGTGGACGACCGCCAGGGGACCGTACCGGCGATGATGCGCTCGCAGCAAGGGCAGGGCGATCGAATGATCTCCTCCCAAGGCAATGACCTTGCATCCGGCAGATAGCAATGCACCGACTTCCCGTTCCACCGCGGCGTGTGTTCCCATGACATCGACCGGAATGACGTCGACATCGCCATAGTCGATGACCTTCAACGTATCGAACGGGGCCACCTGTAAGGCGTTGTTATAGCCCCACAGCAACAGCGACTGTTCACGGATCGCGCGCGGGCCGAACCTCGTGCCGCTGCGATACGAGGTCGCCCCGTCATACGGAATCCCCACCACTGCGACATCGACGCCCGTCAGATCCCGCGTGTGTGGCTGGCGACCGAACGTGGCAATCCCTGCGAAGGGGGGGGTGACGTAGTCTGAATTCGAATCTGACACGGGGCATTACTCCATATAGGTCGAGCGGGTGACGTCAGACTCGTACTGCTTGCCCAGTTGCTCGGCGCGGGCTGCATCTAACTCGCCTGCAGCCACGCGTGTGGCCAGCATGCGGCGAAAGTTTTCCCACGCCTGTGGAGCATCGTACCGGGCAAACGTCAGCATGTCGGAGATCCGGCTCCCCTGCACGATCTTCTTGATGTGCGCGCGGCCCTCGGTATCGATGACGACTTGTGCCTCGTTGGGGATACCGAACAGGTTGTGATAGCACCCCATAACCTCTTGATAGGCCCCGGTCAGAAAGATCCCCAGGTAGTAGGGCTGGTCCTCATAGTTGTGCAGTTCGAGAACCTGTTTGACATCTTTCAGATCGACGAAGTGATCGACGATGCCATCCGAATCGCACGTCAGATCGACCAGCGTGGCGTACTCGTCGGGAGCCTCGTTCAAGCGGTGAATCGGCATGATCGGGAACAACTGGTTGATCGCCCACGAATCGGGAGCCGATCGAAACAGCGAGAAATTGCACAGATATTTCGATGCCAGAATGCGTTTCAGTTCGTCGAATTCATGCTCATCGACTCCCGCACGTTGAGCAAACCCCGAGACCTTTTTACAAATATCCCAGAACAGGACTTCGCCCTTCGCGCGGTCTTCCAGGCTGATCAATCCCAGGTTGAACTGCGTGTGTAATTCGTCCTTCTCGTCGAGCGCGTCGTGGTAGACTTCGCGATAGTTCTTGCCGGTCACGCCATCCAGTAATGACTTCAACTCAAAGATGACCTGGGCATCATCGTCGTCGATCGTGGCGGTGGGAATGTCATCGGCAAACGTCTCAATCTCATCGCGGACGGAGGTCACCAGCAGTGTATGATAAGCCGTCATCACGCGTCCGCTTTCGGTCACCAGATGCGGGTGAGGGACCTTCTCGTCATCGCAGACCGTCTTGATCGTATAAACGACGTTGTTGGCGAATTCCTCCACCGAGTAATTGATCGACCCCTCAAACGTCGTCTTTGAACCGTCATAGTCCACCCCCAGACCACCGCCGATATCGAGGTACTCGACGTTGACCTTCATCTGCCGGATCTTCGCATAGACGCGGGCCGACTCCTTCATCGCGTTCTTGACCCGCTTGATGTCGGTGATCTGCGAACCAATATGGAAGTGCATCAGTTTCAAGGCGTCGATCATGCCGGCTTCGCGCAACAGACGCACGCATTCGAGGATCTCCGAAGTCGTCAGTCCGAACTTCGCCGACTCACCACCAGACGACGCCCACTTGCCTGACCCTTTCGAGTAGAGCTTGGCCCGCAATCCAATCCATGGGGTAACGCCCGCCTGCTTGGCACAGCGCATGATCATCTTGAGTTCGTTGAGTTTCTCAACAACCAGGATCACGCGCTTGCCCGCCTGGACTCCCAGCAAGGCGAGATTCACGAACGATTCGTCCTTGAACCCGTTACAGATCAGGAGCGATTCTGGAGGCTGTTCGAGCGACAGGGCGGCGTACAACTCGGGCTTGGAACCGGCTTCTATTCCCACGCTCTGTTTCACCCCTTCGCGCAGGAATTCTTCCACGACTTCGCGCCGTGGATTGACCTTCATGGGAAAGACCGGGAAGTGCCCCGCGGTGTAATCCCATTCCTTCGCGGCCGCCTCATACGCCAGACACAGGCGATGTAATTGAGTCCCCAGAATTTGTGGAAATCGCAACAGAATCGGGAGGGACACTTTGCGTTTTTCGACCAGTTCCCGGACCAGCTCGTACACATCCGCGCCGGGGCCCGTCCCTTTCGTGGGCGTGACGGTCAGGTTTCCCTGATGGTTGATGGCAAAATAACCTGCGGACCAGTTCTCGATTCCATAAGTCTGGCCGACTTCTTCAATATCTTTTCGCATCAAACGCAATCCTCAAAACGTGCAACTGCCAGGAACGCTGAGGGGATTATACGCAGTGTGATCCCGACTTCCGATAGACACGATTGGCTGAATGACCTGATGTCAAAGGGCTTACAAACAGCCTTGTTTCCCAAACACGGACGAGACGAAACTTCTAACCAGCACTGAAGTTAGCACGCAGATGTGAAGTTTCCGTGAATTCCCGAAACCAGCGTAACGCACCGATAGATCCTGCGACATACAGCCATAGAATTCGGAGCGAATGCGGCGGCAGAGGGTTGCCAAATCGTTCCGCATCAGGCCAACGGATGTTGTTGAGGACCTGCCCTCGGCCACCAGGTTTCTCTGAATAAACCCTGGCTAGTGATCATCGGAGTTTATGTTTATGTCTCAGCGTTCGCGGACCGGATTCACCCTGATTGAGCTGTTGGTTGTCATTGCGATCATCGCCGTGCTGATCGCTCTCCTGTTACCCGCCGTCCAGCAGGCGCGTGAGGCTGCTCGCCGCAGTCAATGTAAGAACAACCTCAAGCAGTTCGGACTGGCACTGCACAACTACCACGATGTGACGAACAAGTTGCCCCCATTCGGCGGCGGCACGGGAAATCTCAGCAGCGGCGGGGAACGGAGTCGTCTCAGCGGAATTGCCTTTCTCCTGCCGTACTTGGATCAGGGTGCCGTCTATCAGGAGATCGTAGCTCTCCCCGGAGATAATCCTCCGTACAACAACAATACTCCCTGGACGCGAGTCATCCCTATCCTGCAGTGTCCCAGTGACAAGGGAGAACAGGATCCGAACACCGCCGGGAATACACGCGGTAAGAAGAACTATATGTTCTGTGCTGGGGACAGCCACGCTGGAAACGGTTGTGCCCGGCCGGCATTCCCGGTCACCCGCGACAGTCGCGGCTTGTTTGCGGCTCTGACCTGCTACGGACTCCGCGATGTGACGGACGGCGCGAGCAATACAATCGCCATGGCCGAGATGGTTGCCGCGGACTCGACGAATGGTCCGGGAATCATTGCCAAGACGGTGTTGGGAGCTGGGACGGCCAGCCCAGCGGCCTGCAAGGCGCTCTGGAACGCCAGCACGAAGTCCTATCCGGGCGGTGCCTATACGGGCGAGCCCGCACGATCCTACCGTTGGGCGGACGGCGCCGGTTCGTTCACGGCGTTCTCGACCGCGACTCCTCCGAATTCGGCCAGTTGCTTCAGCAACGGGGGCGGGACCTCTTATTGCGACGGGATCTATAGTGCCGAGAGTCGTCATGTCGGCGGAATCCACGCCTTGATGGCCGATGGGGCCGTCCGTTTCATCAGCGACAACATCGACACTGGAAACCAGGCAGCGGCACTCCCGGCCATCACCGCGACAACGCCCAGTCCCTACGGCGTGTGGGGAGCTTTGGGAACGCGGGCCAGCGGAGAAGTCATCAGCGATTTCTAAACGTCTGACCGGCCAGATCCATTGAACCATGCGGGTTTTGATAAGAGATCTCTTTGTTACCGTTGGTTTCTGAACCGATTGAAAGAAAGTGGAAGCGACATGTATCGAGCGCGAGCTCAAAATTTGCTGTTGGGAGTGGCATTGGCCCTCTCGGGGTGCGGAATGCAGTCCGATCATTGGAAGGACGCCCGTCCGGATACTTCGCCAGCCAGTGGTGTGGTCACACTGAACGGTGAGCCTCTGGAAGGAGCCATCGTGGTGTTCCAACCCGCCGCTCCCGACGGCATTGGTGCGTCCGCGCTGACTGACGGTGAAGGGAAGTTCGAACTCAAAACCTTCCCTCCCGAGGCGGGAGTGGTCCCCGGTACGTACGCTGTCTCCGTGATGAAAACCGAGATGCCCAAGCAGCAATCCGGCAGCTCGGATGACCCCGATCCAGTACAGGTCATTTCGGTCATTCCCGAAAAGTACGCCAGTCCGACCGAGTCGAAGCTGACCGCCGAGATCCCGGAGGAGGGAACAGACACGCTGGAGTTTGATCTTAAGAAGTGACGTGGAACTCATCACGGTCAGGAACCGCATCGCGAATGCGAATCCGGGTAGGAGATTCATCAAAAGCTGTGCCGAAATTGCGATAGAAGAAATCGGCACAGGCTGTGCCGAAAACAACTAACTACCGAAAGAACAAAGGTGTTAAGAACCGAATCCTTCAATCGGTTCCTGGCACCCCTTTCTCATTCTTGCATGGAGAGCCTTGGCCATTTTATCGGGATCACGCTTCCCCGTAACCGCTTCTTTGAGGGGTTTATCGAGGTCGTGGACCAATTGCTCGGTAATCGGAGATGAAATCGATTCTCCGGTGCAAAAGGCGAGAGAGGTAGAATACGATAACCCGTTCCTCACGCCTTTGCTTCGCTTGGCCTAGGACGGGTCTGCCAGCTTGAGTATGACAGTGAATTGCAATCTTGAAACGGTCGATTGCGACTTTTCCGAGACATTGACCGAAGACGAGTTGCCAGAAACAACTTGTAAGGTCCCCGAGACTCCCCTATCGCTTTACGTCGAGTTGGAAGAATCGACTGTAACGGCGACATCGAAAGTTATCGGATGCAAATTAGAGACGCTTTCCGCGAGCACAGACGATCCGGATCTTCGAGCTCCATTGGTCGGATTCGCTTGAGCGCCCAATGCGCTTAACTTAAACTCCGAATTGGCATCGCGCACTCCCGCCGCAATTTGCACTAGGGTCGATTTTACAAATTCATCTAACTTCATGGGAACCTTTCAATTCGAAAAAATACACTCACGGATGATGAAATGAAAAAAGAGTGATCGTGGATCAACGATATTTTGCTAGATAATTGGCCAGCTTTGGTTGGGGTAGTAGTTGAACACACCCTCGGCAAGAGAAGAGTCAAAGTTACTTTGAAAGGCAAAAGTGTCAGGAACCGATTCAACTATTCAGTTCTTGACACTTTTTTCGCATTTGAGATTGTTCAAAGCGAAGAAAGAGTAATAACCTCAGCAGGGTACTTCTTCGCGAACTTCTCATCGGCCGTGATGACCTGACATCCCTCGCGTTCTCCGAGGGCCAGATACAAACAGTCATACAGACCATGAAGCGTAGTTGAAGAAATCTCCAAGGCTCGGCTCATGAGCGAAATATGCTGGAAGAGCTGTGGACGGGTCGCCGCGATCAGCAGCATTTTCTCAAATGCTTCAGGCGGCTGAATGAGGCCCTTGCGCTCCGAACGAGTCAGCGCATGCCCACATTCCACAAGATAGATATCGGGAGCAATTAGCTCGTGGATCTGATTCTTGAAGTCAGTAAGCAGGGCAAGAGCCGCCGCAGTGCCATCCTCTGGCAGAACGGTTTTTAGGCCAACATTCGCGTCGAGAACGTACTTCATTGGTCGCGCAGTTCACGGATCAGATCCACGGCAACGCTGACGGTACCGATACGTTTCCGCGTTTCTTCCACGCTCGCCTGCATAGCTTCGAGAGCCTTAGCCATTTTATCTGGATCGCGCTTCCCCGTAGCCGCGTCTTGCAGGGCTTTATCGAGATCGTGAACCAGCTGCTCGGTGATGGGTGATGAGATGCTCATAGCACAATTCTCGTATGAAAAGGCGTGGAGTCAAGATGAGCAGTACAAACAACGGCGTCAGGAGCCGGATGTGTGATCGATTCCTCACACCTTTTACCGTTCCGGCTGATTGTGGCCGCTCGGCAAGCTGGAGTGTAATGTGATCAGCCAACAATCTAAGAACAAGAAGACGGCCGGGGCGGCCATCCTACAGATCGTTGCATGAACGAACGATGGCTGCACGAAAAAACCGCGCTGGATTTTGCATCCAACGCGGTTCGATGTCTCAACTTCGTTGCGAGCGAATGCTTACACCCCTCCGGTCACTTCCACAGCCTCGGAGAACTGCGAGGTGTTATCCTTCGAATCAGTGGCCGTAGCGGTGACCAGGTCGAAGCCGATTGTCGGGTGCAGGGTTGTCAGGCTCAGGCCGGCGACTCCGGAGGAGTCCGTCTTGACGGTGACAGAACCCAGATACTGTTGGCCAGATGAAGTGCCGGCGGCGCTCGCGAAGAATTCGACCGTGTAGGTCTTTTTCGGTTGAGCTGTCAGGGTGCCAGCAATCACGATGTTGCCGATCTGGAGATTGGCTGACGTGATCACGGGGGCAGGCACGTCCGCGTTGGCGCCGGTGACCAAGGCGATGCCCAGGCCCGTGTTGTTGTAGATCGAATTGCGGTGGATGCCGTTCGAACTTCCCGATTGGACGAAGATGCCGTCCAGGGTGTTATTGGCGATCACGTTCTGCAGCACTCCGGGGACGCTGCTGCCGATCGTATTCTTCGAACTGTTGGTAATGTGAATGCCGTTGCCCCCGTTGCCGATGGCGGCGATACCCTCTTTGTTGACACCAATATACGTGCCGACGATCGAAACGCCCGTGGTGCCGTCCAGGCTGATGCCGTTGCCCAGGTTGCCGCTGACGATCGTCTGCAGATTCGGATCAGTTGATCCGATCTGGATGTTCTTGGTACCGGCGGCGACTGCGATCCCGTCATGGTGGTTCTCAATCGCAAACTCGCCCATGGCATCGGTGCCGATAAAGCCGGCATTCACGGTGATGTTGTTGGCTTTGCCGAGGATCGACACGCCGTTCCCAGTGTTTCCGCCGATGACGTTGTGGGGGATGATGCTGAAGGTGTCCGCGGGGCCTCCAATGAGGATGTCCTTGGCCTTGCCGCTGACTTCCACGCCATTGTCATGGTTCCCGATGGGTGACGAGCCGTTGGTATTCACACCGATCATGTTCTCATAGACCCGCACGTCCTTGGCGCTTCCCGAAATGTCGACGCCATCGTCGAGGTTCGAAGAGATCACGTTGGTGCGAATCTCGATGCCGCCACCGGTCGTCGTAATCTTGATGCCGTCCTGGCCGTTGCCCAGGTCGGGATTGGGAGTGAAGGCAGCGACACCGACGAACGAGTTGAACGAGATGAAGTCTTTGGCCTTGTCTGCCAGCAGAATGCCGTTCTGCTCATTCGAGTTGACGACGTTACCCAGCGGAATCGGGCCACCCATCGTCGTGTGGGTCGAATTGCCGTTGATGACCACGCCGTTGAGCGTATTCCCGACGCCCGTATCGTTGTCCGCGCCCATGCCGAAGAAGTTGGCCTGAATCGTGGTATTATCCGAGTTGTGGACTTCCAGTCCGTTACCGCCGTTGCCGCCGATGACGTTGTAATACACAAACGGGTCTTGCACGAGCGAGCAGCCGATCAACGAGTTGCCGTCGGCACCGTCAATCAACACGCCATTGAGATCGTTGCCCAACGGGGCATTGCCGGTCTCGTCGGTGCCGATGAAGTTACCGCTCAACTGGTTGCCGGTCGCCTTGCCGTTGATCAGCACGCCGTTCTGAGTATTGCCGGAGATCAGGTTTCCTTGCGGGGGGCGATTGAAGATGGCGTTTGTCGGATCATTTCCGCCCATCGCTTCACCGCCGATGAGGTTACCGGCCGACTTCGAGGTGACGAGGATACCGTTGCCGCCGTTGCCCATGTCTTCCATGCCGGTGACATCAGTCCCGATGTAGTTCATGGCGATGCGGTTGTTGTTCGACCCGACCAACCCGATGCCGTCGCCCGCGTTCCCGCTGATCACGTTCGAGAGTTGGAATTCCTCGTTGACCGTGGCCTGGAACGGGGTCAATGTTTCCGGCCCGATCACGATGCCGACGACTTGGTTGCCGAAGACCGAATTCGAGCTGGAAATCTCATCGGGATCGGAGCCCGGGACGGTGAGAGGTACCCACTGGGCGTCTCCGAAGGACTGATCATTGTTACGGCGGATCGTGACGAACGTGCCTTGTACGGGATCATCGGAACCGACGGAGAGGGAATCGGCACACAGCGTATAGACACCCTTCTCCACACCACTGATGGCTTCGAAGTGTGTGACCAGGTTGTCGCCGGGTGACGGCAAGTTGTAGGAGGCCCAGTTGGTAAAGAGCCCGGTGGCCGTATCGTAGTCGACAATAAATGCACTACCGAGGGGCCGATCCTGATCATCAAGATTGTTCACGGCATCGAAACTATAGCCACCGACGAGTGTGTATTTCGTGCCGCCATTCCACCAGATGCCATACACCGAGTTACTCTTGGAACCCGGATAAACGACGTCGGTCACGAAATCTTCGTCGGCGATACTGTAGATAAAAGCGTGGCCGGGGCCCAATGGCAGATCTTCGGTACCGATTTCATCGGGGCTGTCGTAGTTGCCGACCACCAAGCCGCCCATGGTGCTGTGGACGTAGTTGAACTTGGCTCCGGGATAGCTGATTTCCGTGTACTGGTCGGGGTCTTCGAGGTCGGCCGTCGTACCCTGGAAGAGGAAACCATGGACCTCGACGTCTGCGGTGGCGTAGTCCGAATTCTTATAGCTGCCGACGAGCTGCAGTTGGCCTTCGTCTGGACCTTCCGAGATCAAATTCGGTCCATAGACGCTGGTGTTGAAGGCATCCGGATAGTTGACAGCGTAGCTGGTGCCCTCGGTGCCGTCGATCGAGCCAATGTAAAGCAGACCATTTGCATCCGACGTGCCGACCAGAATGTAGTCACCGGCGGTCGCGGCACCGCGGATGCCCTGCCAGCCGCTCACCGGCATGCTGACGCCATCGGAGTCGAAATAGGAGATGCTCGAGATCGGATCGTCGTGGCCGATCAAGTTGTCGTTGGACTTGTTAAGGCTGATGCCGTCACCGCCGTTACCGCGGTCGAATGCGCCGGTGACATCGGTACCGATGAAGTTGCCGGCAATCGTGTTGTGGTTCGAGGTATCAAGGGTGATGCCGTCCTTCAGATTGGACGAGATGACGTTGCCGTCGCCTTCAGCCTGACCACCGATCACATTGGAGTTCGAATTGATGATCGAGATTCCGCTGCCCTTGTTGGCCTCTGCGGTCACCCCGTCCAGATCCAGTCCGATATAGCTGCCCGTAACGGTAATCGCGTTAGCGCCGTTGATGGTGATACCGTTGCCTGAGCCGTGCGCCAGCGCAAGTGAGTGAACTTCCGACTGAGCTGAGCCGGTGCTGAATTGCAGGCCGGCGTTGTTGTTGTAGTCGACTTCGACCACCGGGGCGCCTTCGAATGCCGGAGCGGTTGTGCCGTCGATGTTGACCGTGCCGGTAATCGCGGGGAGCGAGCTGTTCAGAGTGATGGTACCGGCGACGTCAAACTCGATGTCGTCAGGACCTTCCGCATTGTTCGCCGCAATAATCGCCTGTCGGAACGAGCCTTCTCCAGCGTCGTTTAGCGTGGTCACGGTGAAGGTCGTGAGGAGCTGGCGGTCTTCGAGACGCTCGATGGAGACAGAACGCAACGTACGCAGGTTTTGCGTCTTCCGACTCTTGGAGCGATTGCGGAAGAATGAGAACATAATCGGTGTTTTCCTGGGTTGAGGGGCAAAAGTACAACGTCAGAGGGACGATTTAAGACACTAACTATGGGTCGGCAGTCGCTGGAGTAATCTCCCTCCAAAACGCGTTTCGAAGTTGATTTGTCGTGACCCAACAGTGTGATGATGCCGGTTCTTTCGCCAAGCTGGGCTTCACGGCAACGGGTGACTTGGAATGTCGAACGGCCTCGTCGGAATGTGCCAGTTGTTGGGGGTGGTAGGATGGCCGCCCCGGCCGTCGTAGTTCATCACGTGAAAAGAAGACGGCCGAGGCGGCCATCCGACGGCCTTGACATGCAACCAAATGGTTGCATAATTGCCGACATGGAGGCCGACATGGACAAGGTGTTCAAGGCGCTGGCGGATGCCAGTCGCCGGCAGTTGCTGGATCGACTGCACGCGGATAACGGGCAGACGCTGGGACAGCTCTGCGAGAACCTGTCTATGACTCGGCAGGCGGTGACGAAGCATCTCAAATTGCTGGAAGCGGCGAATCTGGTGGCCACTGTGAAGCGGGGCCGCGAGAAGCTGCATTTTCTCAACCCGGTGCCCATCCACGAGATCGCCGAACGGTGGATTGGCAAATACGAACGGGGCCGCTTGCGGGCCCTGGATGAGCTCAAGAAAAGGTTGGAAGGAGAGACCGATGGCTGATTCGCGATTTGTGTACGTGACCTATATTCGGACCACGGCAGAGAAGCTGTGGCAGGCGTTGACCGAACCAGAATTCACCCGCCAGATCTGGGTAGAAACCTGGCAGGACTGCGACTGGAAACTGGGATCGTCATGGAAGCTGATGATTCCCGATGGACGGGTGGGTGATAGTGGCGAAGTGCTGGAGGTCGATCCCCCCAAACGGCTGGTTCTGTCGTGGCGGAATGAATTCAAGCCCGAGTTGGGCACCGAGGATTACTCGCGTTTGAGCTACGATCTGGAGCAACAAGGGGAGATGGTGAAACTCACCTTAATCCACCAGATGGATAAGCCGGGATCGAAGCTGATCGAAGCGGTTTCGCAGGGTTGGCCAATGATCATGGCAAGCGTGAAGAGCCTGCTGGAAACGGGAGTACCTCTAGAGGCGACGCGCAAATGGCCGGAGGGACTGTAAGTTCAGACTGGATGCGTTATATCAATGGGAGGGCGAGGCTCCCGCCGAGCCCTCCAAGCCTCTCGGACACTCAATCATGTCCCAACCCAAGACCAACGCCGCGCGCATCCTGGATGGACTCGGCGTTCCCTATTCGATCCGTGCGTACGACGTCGATGAAGCGGACCTGTCGGCGATCACCGTTGCGCAGAAGATCGGCCTGCCCGCGGAGCAAGTCTTCAAGACATTGTTCCTGAGCGCCGCTGGCGGTGGCTATCTGTTTGGCGTCTTACCCGGCAATCACGAGCTGGATCTCAAAGCGCTCGCCAAGCTGGCTGGAACTCGATCGGTAGACCCCGTTCCGCTGGCCAAATTGCAGGCCCTGACCGGCTACTTGCGAGGGGCCGTGACCGTCCTGGGGGCCAAGAGTCCGCATCCGATTTTCGTCGATGAGACCCTCCTGCTCTACGACACGATTTCCGTATCGGCGGGAAAACGCGGGCTACAAATCTTGCTGAGCCCGGACGATTTCGTGCAGGTGACCAAAGCGCAGGTCGCGAAGATCACCAAATAAGCCTCGCGCTCGCAGCCCCCGACAGCAGTCATTCCGACGCGGGCGACTCTCATCGCCGGTGAAATGGCGGAGCATAGTATCCGCACAATCCAGCAGAGCAAAAATGCACTTATGGATATAGGCCACTCGGAATATTTAAGAGTTGATTCAGCCCGACCGCGGGGCTGCTCGGACAACGAATGGTCATTGCACGCGATATCAGTAACATCAAACGGCCACCGCCAAGACGTTCAGTCAACATTCCGCACCGTTTGTACATTTCGTGTGCTATGTTCCAGTGTTGACCGGTTTTCCTTTGACACTTCATTGAGGGCCAAGGCAATGAACCAGAATGACGACTGGAACGACGAATCGATCCCTGAGTGGCGGGTCATTCGAGCCCAGATCAGAAGTTGGATCTCGGAACGAACCCGGGATGATCGTGAGGATCGTGGCCTGTTTCTGCGCGAGATGGAAGAAAAATTCCCGGAATACT
This sequence comes from Planctomycetaceae bacterium, assembly GCA_021732415.1. Lineage (GTDB taxonomy): Bacteria > Planctomycetota > Planctomycetia > Planctomycetales > Planctomycetaceae > JAKFVC01. The sequence goes on along the minus strand of JAKFVC010000061.1, from coordinate 30,720 downwards.
CCTGGGTGGAAATCGCCGGCTGGATGGTCGGATTCACAATTCCCAACACGGTGCAACAGTGCCTGCTGTGGGAATGGGTGCAAAGCCGCAGCGTAGAGAGCAATGTGAAGTTGCTGTCGTAGCGCGGTCGAGTTCTCGGCCGAGATGACTATGTGCGGTAGGCCTTTCGAATCAATTCCCAGACCAGGGCCGCCAGTTGATTGTGCCCCGCTTGAGTCAAGTGGATGGAATCGCTGGTGTTGCCCGACTTCGCCAGCACGTCCATCAGCAGACGCTTGGGAATCAGCGGGACTCGGTGCCGGGACGCGATGCGGCGCTGGATGCGACCGTACTCGTTGCAGAGCGGTGGCAGGGGAAGTTCAAACATTAGCACGGCGCGGCCCTGCGCCCCGGTGCGGGTCAGTAACTGCTCGAGCCCCAGTTCGAAGTCGCTGAGGGATGTCGTCCCGAGCATGTCGTTGCCCCCGATCTCAATGAGCACGAGGCCGCCAGCATCGGGGAGCCGTTCGGCCTGTGTGCAGGCGGCCTTGACCCCCGCGCCCATCCGCGAGAAGTCGTGAATGTCGATCCCGTGTGCGTTCCGGATCAGCGCTGGCCATGTGATGGTTTGAGGCTCGTCGACTCCCGCCGTAATGGAATCGGCAATCACGAACAGCGGGGGACTGCCCTGAGGGGCAACCGACGGACGGAGTTGGCACGAAAACTCCCAGCCACTTCCCGCCAGCCAAATCAACGCGGTGACCAAACGCAAGATCACGCGCCAGCGAGTATGTGGAACGCGTGAAGAGTGCTCCCCAACCAGCCAGACCAGCGTGATGCCGCTCGCAATTCCGTAGTACCAGTACGACAGCGGCGCCGCAGAAAGCCCGATGAAGATCAGGCCGAGGAGGCAGGTCACGACGGCGAGCCGCTTCAGCCACCGTCGAACGCTGAGGGTCTCCAGTACGATGGAGGACCACACGCAAACCGCCCCCAGAAAGAATGCCATCCCACTGGCGAACAGATAGATGACCAAGTTCTGGATAACGGTCGGAGGTGCCACGGCGGAGTTCGAAAAGAGATCGGGGTACCCGGGATCACTGCTGGAGTATAACCGAAAGAGCCTCATCGCGTACGACTAGGCGAGCCGGGCGGCGTAAGCCCCGGATTCTTCTTCATTCAGATTTGGAAACACAGAGAGGCACAGAGGACACAGAGGACACAGAGAAATGCAACAACTCTGTGTCCTCTGTGTCTCTGTGTTTCAATTTCTTCGTTCCCAAAACAACGTTGAAACTGCGGCAACGAAGAATCCGAGGCCTTACGCCGCCCGGCTCGCCTGATCGTTTATGGGGATTCGCGTTGTGTGGTTGTTCGAGACTCGCTAACAACCATCTGCTCCGTTGTTATTTAACCACGCCGGACGCCCGCCAGTCCGAGGACCTAGTCGGCACTTTTTGAGGTCGTCTTCGACTTAGATTTCGGCTTCGGAGCGCCTTCATCCGCATCGCCCCGGGTCAGCTTCTCCGCGGCTGCAGCACGTGCTGCCTGCAGTTCTTCGTGCTTCGCTTTCGGAGCCAATTCCAGGACCACTTCCCACGTCTTGTCGGCGTCGGCTTTGCGGTAGGCGGCATCGTACGCCAGCACCAACTCCTGGGCGAGACGCCACGATTGCTTGGTGGATTTCTCCCACAGCTCTTCCAGCGTCTTGATGCCTGTTGCGACGTCGCGCACGGTGCCCGTGGTCGTGGTGATCTGCAGGTGCGCGTTCCAGTACTTGACGCACGTGGCGTCGGGATTGATCTTCAAAGCCTTGTCGAAATTGACGCGTGCCTTGGCGGCCTGTTTTTCATTTTCGACGACGGCCCGGCCGATCAGGAAGAAGACCTGCCAGTTGGTGTTCTTATCCTTGTTGACATACAGCTGTGCCGATTGCAGGTGTCCGGCTGCCTTGCCTCGTCGATCGGGAAGCTGGGCCGCGATCATGCCACGCAGGGCTTCACCCTGAGCCCAGGCTTTCGAGAAGCGCAACGTCTTGCGGAGCTCGGCCGCCCGTTCGACATTCTCCCAGGCTTCTTGATAGTTGCCCAATTCGTAATTCGACAACGCGGCCCAGCAAAAGGCCTCGGGCCACAGGCCATCGATGAGAACCCAGTCGTCGATGACCTTCTTTAATCCTTCGAAGTTCCCATGAGCATATTTGAACTGCGGTTGCCGGACTTCCAGCCATTGTTTGCGGAAGCCATTGAGTTCCACCCACAGCTTCAGCAGGCGTTCGTGCAGCGGTGCGATCTGCAAATTGAGCGCGTTGATTTCGGGTGCCCGCTCGGCGATCTCTTCCTGATTGATGGTGATGGCGTTGTTCGCCAGGCGGATCTGGTTTTCGACGTTCTGGATCTGGTTGTTGATGGCTTCCGCATTGTTGGCATTCTTCTGTTGCTGCAACAAATTCCGGAGTTGAGTCTGTCCTTGCACAATGGCTTGCTGCGCATTAAGGATCCCCTGGTTCAATTGCGCAACTTCGCCCAGCAGGCGGTCACGCGGAATGACCAGCGGGCGGAGCTCGCTCTCCACGCGGTCGCGATCCTTGAAGATTTCCTTCGCCCGACCTTCCAGATCCGCCAGACGTTCGCGGCCTTCCGGAGTGGAATCGAGCTCGCTGGGGGTATCACCATCGCGCAGCTTGATCGGAGCCGAGCCGAAATCGATATCTTCCAGCGGCTTTTCGGGAGCTTCTTCCTTGTCATCCGCTTTATTTTTTTTCGTCGACGGCTTGGTCTTTTTCGCCGTTTTGCTTTGTGCATTGGCAGTAGTGGGCGAGGTGCCTACCAGCAAGACAAATCCCAGGGACAGACAAACCAGGAGTTTCAAAATGCGGCCGGCGGCCGTCTGCCGCGGACCGCTGAAGACGTGCGTGAGATAAGCCAGACCAGGGAGCGCAACGGAAGCAGTCTTGTTTGAGGAGTTCATGGCAGAGGTTTCTCCACAAGTCGAATGTTGGTTCGATGGAGGGCGGTCATGGTCCCAATAGACCTAAACGCTCACTACGATACAAAAATTCTAGATGGATTGTCTCTAAAGTTGAAGCACATGGTGCCCAGTTTACGCGTTTTTCTTTTTTTATAAGCGGGCATCGAAATCTGCCTGCGGCAGAACACATCAACCATTCCACATTCATTGCTATGAGGGGCTCTAGATTTCGCGTCTGAGGCCACAATTCATCCCGAACATCTTTGCCGCAGCCGATGTCTATTCGGGTGCCATTCAATTGCCACAAACAGGCTGGCGTGGAAGGTATCCGCGGTGACAAAATGCAACACGGGCCGCACGAAAACCCGAACGCGACAGTTGGTTTCTGAAACGCCGGAATTCCTGTCAAAATGCGGCGATTAGTGGCTCTATCCGAGTAACCCGCGGACGACCAGCGGCAACTCTTTAGTGCAGAGCATGATCTCACTGCAGACGGAATTGCCTGAAGAGAACGTGTTGACCCCGAAACTTTCGATGCAGTTACGGGAATACACTTAGGGAGCTGCCAGTCAGCTTGCCATACGAACTGAGCTGCTGCGGTAAAATCGCTGCAGTCGATACTGCGAACCGCCCTTGCGGAGGCAAATTCCGCTGTGGGGAATTCGGTCTACAGGACCACTAGCAAGGAATGCTATGGTTGCCTGTATACGCTGGATCCCCTCCTGCCAAGATCTTTCCTGCCTGATTTAGTTGTTTCGCATGACCCGACATCACGTGGCCGGGGTCAGACAACTCCAGCTACTACGCAGACCATTTACTACGCAGACCGTGGGCCAGCCATGAAATCTTCAACTCCTAAGTCACGACCCGTGCAGATCGTTGAGTGTCTGATCGACATGTACCTCGCCCGAGGAATCGATCTGAAATCGGTGACCCTGGCGGAATTCAAGATGCGATTCCGCGAAGTCGCTCGCGGTCTGCGCCGCTAGTTGGCATTCAGCGCGTGTCGTGGGACGGGTCTCCAGGCCCGTCCGTCCCGCCTGACTTCGTTGTGAGCTCAAGTGCTGCGCTCGATAAGCGCCAGCACCAGTGGAACCGCGACTCAAAGCGGCTTCATTCCTGTTTGGGTCCAGTGATCCTGCCGAAACTCGAAATGCACTTTTCGACAGAAAACCTCTCAGGCAGCGAACACTTTGAAACAGATTGAGGCGCAATCGGGAACGGTAGTAGAGTGGCTCAAGCCATTCAGCTTCAAAGTGCGGCTCGAATCGTCAGAAGTCATCCTCTGCGGACTTGAACGATCTTACTTTGGTCGCATGCTTCCCAAACAAGCCTCCGCGCAGATCGAAAAAAGTGGTCCGCACCCAGGCGATGGAGTCCTCGTGGTCGTCTCGGCAGGTCGAGCGGGTGGAATTCGCAACGGGGTGATTTTAAGGCCTAGAGCGATTAATAGAGCCTAACATGCGGTCCCACGAGACATTTTGCCCCAGCAGAACTTGTCATTAAGCTACGTCACTCGCGGCGCACGACCCGAATTGGCTTGACCGGTCGGCAGAAAGCAGAAAAATGAATTCCTGTATCTCGATTCTCGACGCGCCAATATCAAATTTTCTCTGTCGTCAGATTTTTCTGTCAAAAAACTGATTTGCAGGTCAGATCGTCGCTGGTTTTCAGATTTTGGGAGATCTAGGATCCCGGACGGGCCTGGAGACCGTCCCACGAATCCCGGTTTCCGGTCAATAGTTGCAAGTTTTTCTCGATGTAGAGTTGAATCCGACCGAATGAACCGTTATTTTCTTTGACTTCCCCGGCCCTATTACGCGGCCGCGATGATCTATTGACTTTGTGTCAGGCACCTTACGGAATGAGGTTGTTCGACATAACAGTCGCTCGCTGAATGAGTTCCATTCAATGAGACAATTGATTGAGAGCAGGTAGTTGCTGTGAGTACTGATACAATCACCAAGACAGAAGGTTCTGAACCGAGAGCGAAAAGCATCGGGAAGGAAGTCTTCGCCAACGTCAAGTCGTACTGTGCCAAGCCGGCTGACGTAAAGCCCGTGTGGTACATCATTGATGCCACCGACCTCATCGTCGGTCGCCTGGCGGTCAAGATCGCCAATATCCTGATGGGCAAGCATCGCCCCACTTACACCCCGCACGTCGCTTGCGGTGACTGCGTCATCGTGATCAACGCCGACAAGGTGCGGTTCTCGGGTAAGTTGATGGCCCACGACACTCACTCCAGCTTCACCAAGAAGATGGCTGTGAAGGAATACCAGCACTATACCGGTTACCCCAGCGGCCGTAAGGTCGTACTCGGTGCCACCATTGTGCAACGCAAGCCAACATTCTTCCTCAGCGAGGCCATTCGCCGCATGCTGCCAAAGAACAAGTTGCAGGCCGTCATGCTCGGCAAGCTGAAGCTCTATGCCGGCGACCAGCACCCGCACCAGGCCCAGCAACCCCAGGAATTGAAGTTCGCCGACCTTTAAATTTCGGTCGAGCTTCTTATTGCCTGATTTGAACAACATAATGACGACACGTGGGGAGTGACTCCCACGGTGATGACAGCAAAACGCAGATTTCACTGAGCCCTGTGATCACTTGATACAGTATTTACCGGGCCCTCGAACTTAGGATGCCGAGTATGTCGGAAGAAGAAGTCGTAGCAGCCGCTGAGACGCCTGCCCCCGCCCCAGATGCTGGCTTGGAAGCTGGCAGCACCGAGAATCTGTTTTCGGGTGCACCAACTGATGCCGCCTCGCCCGCGGAACCGGTTTTCGAACCCGTATTGCGTGGCAAGATCGATAAGTTTGGCGTCGCGATGGGCACTGGTCGTCGTAAGACGTCGGTGGCTCGCGTTCGGATTAAGTCCGGTTCAGGCCAGTTTTCGATCAACGGCCGCACGCTGGAAGACTTCTGCTGCGTTGAGAAGCACCGCGAAACGGTGATGGCTCCGCTGAAGGCTGCCGATGTGGTTGGCAAGTACGACATCTGGGTTCGCGTCGAAGGTGGCGGCATCACTGGTCAAGCCGGTGCGATGCTCCTCGGAATTTCGCGTGCCTTGGAAGTCTTGAATCCTGCACTGCACCATATGTTCAGTGAAAACGGCTTCCTGACTCGCGATGGCCGTAAGGTCGAACGCAAGAAGTACGGCTTCAAGAAAGCCCGCCGCAGCTTCCAGTTCTCGAAGCGCTAAGCGTGGCGTCTGTTTGACGTCTGCATGAACTTTCAGTCCTCCGGTGGTATCTTACCGCCGGAGGATTTTTTCATTTGCTTTGCAACACGGCGTATCGTGGGACGGGTCTCCAGACCGTCCCTGATGAACACGCTCTTTAAAATGGCTTTGTCAAACCTTCGTGTCCTTCGCGACCTTCTGTTTTCAATTCTTTTTTGAACAGAAGGTCGCGAAGGACACGAAGAAGTGCGATGGAGAAGTAGTCGAGGATCAGATTACGGGGACGGGCGGGCCTGGAGACCCGCCCACGGTACCGGAACGAGATTTCCTCACAGATCCACTCGCGTTCAAAATGCCTCAATAATTGTCGGACACGGTGTAAGGAAGCCTAATGTACGGGCAGTTGCTGCTTCCCGAGTTGCAGGAGATGCTGCACGAGCAGGACACAGCCGGCTTGCGCGAATTCTGTGACGCCTTGCACCCCGCCGTCATCGCCCAGGTCCTCGAAAGCCTGACTAACGAGCAGATCTGCCAGGTCCTCGAATACTGTGGTCTGCACCGCCGCGTGGAAATCGTCGAGTTTCTCCCAGCGAATCGCCAGTTGGAACTCGTCCGCGGGATGGATCGCGTCCAGCTCCTGCCGCTGGTTCAGGAAATGTCGCCCGACAATTGCGTCGATCTGCTCGAGCAGATGGACCATGGCGAGGTTGAAAAAGTCCTGCAGTTGCTGGCCCAGTCTCAACGCATCGACATTCGCCGCCTGCTGTCCTATCCCGAACGTAGTGCCGGCTCGATCATGACGACTGAGTACGCCTCATTGCCCGGAGGCATTACCGTTGGGGAAGCGATCAATCAACTCCGCTTGCAGGCCCCCAATAGCGAGACGATCTACTACGTCTACATTGTCGATGCCGATCGCCGGCTGCGTGGATTCATTACGTTGCGGCGTCTGATTCTGGCGAAGACCTCGGCTGTGGTCGACACGCTCATGGATAAGGACGTGATCTCGGTACGGGTCACTGAGGATCAGGAAAAAGTCGCGCAGTTAATGGCGCGTTACGACTTCCTCGCGGTTCCGGTGGTCGATCAACAGGATCAACTGGTCGGAATCATCACACACGACGACGTCCTGGACGTGTTACAGGAAGAAGCGACCGAGGACGTTCAGCGCCAAGCCGCTGTGCAGCCGTTGGACGAAAGTTATCTGACGACGCCGCTGCTGACCATCGCCTGGAAGCGCGGCGGATGGCTGATGTTTCTGTTCGCGGCCGGTTTTTTATCAGCGCACGTCCTGCAGTCGTACCAGAAGCTGTCTAAGGTCTATGAATGGCTGGCATTGTTTGTGCCCCTCGTGATCGCGACGGGTGGTAATGCGGCATCGCAGACAGCAACACTGGTCATCCGCACAATGGCCCTGGGAGAATTGAACAAGGAGTCCGTTCCGCGTCTGATCAAGCGCGAGCTATTGGTTGGCCTGATTCTCGGCTTTTCCATGTCGTTGTGTGGATTTGTGCTGAGCCAGGGATTGATCACTGCCTACCAGTCCTTGGTGGTCGTGACGACAATCCCGCTAGTGGTTGTCGCCGGGACCATGATTGGGGCTGTGTTGCCGATCAGTCTGAAATCATTCGGTATGGACCCGGCATTGATGTCGACTCCGTTGATTGCGTCGCTACTGGACGTCTTCGGTATCGTGCTCTATTTCAACGTCGCTCTGTGGGTTTTGAGCCGCTAAGACAAATCGATCGGGCGAGCTTCGCGCATATCGAAGAGTCTCAACCAACACGGCTTCCTGTCGCCCCGCACTTCTAGTACGTCGCCCATAACCCATATGTCACCAGTGGCTTACGCTGCGCCGACACCAAGACTCCACGGACTTAGTCTGGTTCGTCTTGTCGTCACTATACAACGTATCATATAACCTGCAATGAATTATATTTAGTTACACTATATACGCACATGTATCTACTCGACTACATTGTGTTATATAACAATATAATACAATAACTCTATTTTACTGTCATTTGTTAATTAATTGTGTACTGGGGATGTTTGGGCGAATTAGGTTGAAAATGCTCACTATTGCGGACTAGACTCGGCTACAATTCGCATAGTCTGATGCGATCAAATCTCACCACTTTGTTGCAGCGAGGGCTACTGAATGTCGAAGCGTCGTGCTGTCGTTGGTCCGGGTTGTTCTGCGGTTCGTTCAGCTATTGAAAAACTCGAAGATCGCAGTCTGCTCGCCGGGAATGTGCTGGTTCAACTTGGAAATACTGCGTCCGTCAAAGGGGACGGTCTCGACAATGCCATTGAGATTTCCCTGGGTAGTACACCGGACGAAGTTGTTTTCCGTGGACTGAATGGAACCACAGTCAACGGGAGTGCCAACCCGTTCGTTGCGACTGTTGCGGGCGGCTTGGGAAGCCTGAATGTCAACCTGGGAAGTGGCAATGATCTGGTCGTGGTGACCAACCTCAGCGAAGCCACCGATAGCTGGCCAGTCGCGAGCGACCCGCAGAATGCAGACGATTTAGTAGTTGGCGGCGATCTGTCGATCACAAGTGGCAAAGGGGACGACGTCGTTCTGCTCCGTCACGTGGAAATCGCGGGCGCGCTCAAGGTGAACACGGGCTCGGAAAAGGACATCATTGTCGCGGAATCAGTAACGGCCGGAAGCGTTTCGATTTCCACCGGCAGTGGCAATGATCAGGTTCTGGGCCGTGTGCTGAGCGTCACGGGCACAGCGTCGATTTCGACAGGTAGCGGTGCGGATGCCGTGGGTGTCTACAATTCCAATCTGCACGATAAGAATCGTCTCAGCCTGGGGGGCGACAACGATGCCGCCTGGATCGAATCGAACGTCGTGCAGGATATCAGCCTGAGTGGCGGCAGTGGCTCCAATGAATTGACCGAGGACTTCGCCGGACACAATACCGTTAGCGGCGCAGCCAAGGTTTCGAAAGTCGATGAACACCTGGAATTGACCGCGGCCGTGCACTTTGGATACGAGGATGAAATTGGTCCTGACTTCTGGGGCGAATTGACGCCCGCATTCCTGCTGTCCGAGGTGGGACGGCAGCAAGCACCGATCAATATCGTCACAGCGGATCTCATCGATGTGACTCTACCGGATATCGATGTGACCTATGTGCCGAATACGAACGTGGCCTTCGTTCACAACGGACACACCGTTCAAGTCAACCTTCCAGCCGGCAACAGCATTGAGGTGGATGGTGACACCTACGATCTGCTCCAATTCCACTTCCATACCACGAGCGAGAACCTGGTTGATGGCCAGGGATTCCCGTTGGAATTTCACCTGGTGCATCGTGACGCCGCCGGCAATCTGCTGGTGTTAGGTGTCTTCATCGAGGAAGGCGCCGAAAATGCGGCTTTCGACGAGTTGATCGCCAATCTGCCCAATAACACGGGAACTCCGTCGACGGTGATTCCCGGGCCGTTTAATCCAGAGGATTTGCTGCCCGTCGATCGGGACTACTATGCCTACAACGGTTCGTTGACGACACCGCCGGCCAGCGAACGCGTATCATTTGCGATTTTCCAGACGCCGATTGAATTGTCAGCAGCACAGATCGCCGCGATCACGACCGCGATTGGCGGGCACAATGCCCGGCCGGTTCAACCGGTGAACGATCGTCAGATCTTCGTCTAGTCCCGTCGCGGCGTCATTCGGAATAGAGTCTGTCCTTTGGCGAGGCCTGGGCACATTGCCCAAGCCTCGTTCTATTTGCCGAACAGAATCAGGCACGATGGGCGCCCGGTTGGCCAGCCTCGACGACGAACGTCGCGCGGTTGATCGCCGGGACTCCGCTGGGCTTGGTCACGTCTTCGACGACGACGTAATCGCTGCGCCACTCGTTCGGAGTCACGGTGCAACGCACGTATCCCCGCTCGCGGTTCACAAACTTCACGCAGGGATTCTCAGCCATCAGCGGCTCCAAGGGCTTGCTGTTCTTTTTGACATTGCCGCCGCTGGTAATCGATGTCCCCACGAATTCCGTGGCGATGACCGGTGTCTCGGTGTGTCGGTCGTCGACTCGCAGGTCGTTCACCCAATTGGAATGGATGTCGCCCGTCAGCACGACGGGGTTGGAGATCTTGTGGTCTCCAAGGAACTTGACGATGTCGATGCGCTCGTGAGCATATCCCGGCCATTGGTCCATCCAGTATTTGGCGGCCTCACCGGGGCTCAAGTCGACCATGCCCATCATCACTTGCTGCGCCAGAATATTCCAAGTTCCCTGTGAGGCTTGCAACGAGGACTTCAGCCAGTCGTATTGTTGCTTGCCGAGCAATGTCTGCTTGGGATCGAGCGCCGCCGCGTTCAACTCTTTCATCCCATCACCATTGGGCTGATCGGATCGATACTGGCGCGTATCGAGGACCATGAACTCGGCCAGCCGACCGAATGCCGCTTTGCGATAAAGCTGCATGTTCGGACCTTGCGGCACTGATTCGCGCCGCAGAGGCATCATCTCGTAATAGGCTTGATAAGCGCTGGCACGCTGTGCCAGGAAGTCCGCCGTGGTGGCACCCTCTTTTTCGGGAATGCCGCTGGCATAGTTGTTTTCGAATTCGTGATCGTCCCAGGTGACGAACCACGGACACTGAGCGTGCATATTGGTCAACGACGCATCGGTGCGATACTGGTTGTGGCGGATGCGGTAGTCTTCCAGCGACTTGATCTTCCCACCCTGGTGCTTGCGAACCAGTCGGTCTTTGCCAGCATATTCATAGATGTAATCGCCGAGGTGCACGACGAGATCAAGCTCATCCTTGGCCATCTGATCGTAGGCCGTGAAGAAGCCCTGTTCGTAGTGCTGGCACGAGGCGAATGCGAAGCGGAGCTTCTCTGGCATCACGGAGGCCGCGGGCAGCGTGCGCGTCCGTCCGATGGGACTGGTCGCATCTCCGGCATGGAACCGGAACCAATACCAGCGATCGGGTTGCAAGCCCTCCACTTCCACATGCACCGAATGCCCGAGTTCCGGCGTGGCGCGCACCTTTCCTCGCTGGATGACGTCCTTCAAGGCTTCGTCTTTGGCCACTTCCCACTGGACTTCAATGGCCTCGGCGGGAAGACCGCCTTGAGGTTCCAGTGGTTTCGGAGCCAGTTTGGTCCACAGGACGACGCCACTCGGAGTCGGATCCCCCGAAGCCACTCCCAGACCGAAAGGATTGGCAGCGAATGAGACCCGTCGCCGACTGGCCGCAGCGGTCTGCTCGGCCAGCAACGGCACTGACGCCAGCGTGGCACCGTAGGCGAGAAACAAGCGGCGACTGAGGCCGTTTTCGTGGCGAATCGCGGAAGACAATTGATTCAAATCAAGCATATTGGATGGCTTTATGGCATGAGCAAGTCGAACCCTGGGCGGGAAAACTCCAATTTTAGCGCGGCTCCGGCCCTGCCAGCTAGCATCGCGGACCGGGCTTCATCGGACTTTCATCGATTGAGTGAGATGCTTAAGTCGCGAAGCCAGACGGACTTCACAGTGCCATGAGTTAGAGTAGATCACCTCCTGCACAATCGACGGCTGTCAGACTTTGACGAATGGCATGTTTATAACGCGCAATTCCCCCTCATTTTTGCGGGTTTTCCCTGTCATGTCTTACCCGCCCTAAGATTCCCTCTCAATTTACCTAACCGGATTTTTCCGCGTGTTTGTCATAACGCATACAGAGCGGAATACCATAAGTTTGGGAATTCCCGTTACCCGATACATAGAGCGGATAATCGGTGTCATGCCGATCCCTGGTCTTTGCGGTCCATTCGGAATCGTCAAATCTAGGGCGAACATCCTGGGGCAGGATGCGAGAAGAGGATTGCCCCCATCGTGGGCTGTGACTGAGAACGACCGGAATTGTGAAAGTGATCCAGGGGCTCTCCAGCGCTTTGGTCATCTGGAAACAAGGCCGGCCTTGGCAGACTTAAGAACACGACGAGTTGGCGAGATAACATGGATGTGACCCAACGCTTGCGAATCTTCAGGTCTCAACAGACCGAGTTGCCCACGGCAGTCTCGGCTCGGACCTGGGACGCGCCCGCGCAGGATCAGTCGACAATGAAACACGAAGTCACTCAACTGGCAGCTTCTGGATCATCCAGGAACGGCGTGCCATCACCGCGGATGACAGCGTTCAGCCGCGTGCAGAGTCAGTTGCTCCTGATGAGTTGCCTGGGCTGCTGGGTGCTGTTGTCCGGCTGCTCGGCATTCAAACCCTTGCACGGAACTCCGGTGCAGGCGTTGCCGTGGGAAGAGCGTGGTATCAGCCGCGCGAACATGGAAACCATCGACCTGTCACGTCTCGGACAGGCTCCGTTGCCGGCACACTTCGTCGATAGTGGCGATGTCCTGGCCATCTATATTGAAGGTGTCCTGGGGCGCATCGAAGAGGTGCCCCCGGTCTACATTCCGCAAACCGGCGACAGCCACCCGACCCTGGGATATCCCATCCCTGTGCGGGAAGACGGGACGATCTCGCTGCCGTTGATTCGACCGATCAGCGTGCGCGGCATGACGATCGCCCAAATCGAAGACATGGTGCGTCGAACCTACACGGTCGACAAGCAGATTCTCGAACCGGGCCGCGAGCGGATTCTGGTGGCCTTGCAGAAAGCACGAACCTACAAAGTCACGGTCCTGCGTCAGGAAACGCCGAACTCTCCGTTCGTCGCCCAATCCGCAGGCGGCGCCATTCAGCTTGGTCAATCGAAGAAGGGGACCGGGCAGATTGTCGTTCTGCCAGCCGGCGAAAACGATGTCCTGCGAGCATTGACGGTGTCGGGCGGATTGCCTGGACTGGATGCTCAGAATGCGATTTATGTCCTGCGAAGAGCGCGTGGCGCGGCCTGTGTTCCGCCGGGCTATCCCACGCCCGTCAGTCAGAAATCATCATCGAAGACTCCCATCCGGCTGGTCAGTGGCGGGGGAGCTTATGGTGGTCGTTACGGGTCTCCGGGAGCTGCCGGAAGTAACCAGGCCAGGCCTGCGTGGGGACACAGTGCTCCCCAGGAAAACCCCGATCGGATGGTGCAATTGGAAGGCGCGACGCCAGCCGCGTTCGGGAGACAACCCCCGATCAATTCGGCCGATCCCGGTTTCGTACCGCCATCGGCTCCTTATTCGGGTCCCGTGGGAAATGAGGCGATGCTGTCGCAACCCCTGCCTGTGATGCCGAACGACATCGCCGTGCCACCTGAATTGCGTCCTTACATGACCGGGGGAGCACGCGTGCTGCGGATTCCCATCCGTCTGCGTCCGGGTGAGCAAGCGAATTTCAGCGAACCCGATATCATCCTCAACGATGGCGATATCTTGTTCATCGAGTCTCGCGAAACCGAGATCTACTATACCGACGGCCTGCTGGGTGGCGGTCAGTATTCGCTGCCCCGTGACTATGATCTGGACGTGCTGGATGCCATTTCGATCGCCCAGGGTCGCCAGGCTCAGGGATCTGGTTCCGGTATCGGCCAGCGGGTAGGCGGCATTGCGGCCAGCAACCAGGACATCACCGTCAGTGCGAGTGATCTCAATGTCATTCGACACATGCCGGACGGTCAGCGGATGAACATCAAGGTCAACCTGAATCGCGCCCTGCGAGACCCCAACGAAAACCTGTTAATCCAACCCGGCGACCACCTCGTGCTACGCTACACGTGCATCGAAGCCGTGGGAGCATTCATCGAACGCAATCTGCTGGCCGGATCGATCTTCGGCCTGGCCGCGTCGCAGGTGATGAGCGGCGGCAGCGGCAAGTAGGCGAGGCGACTGTCGAGCCTGTAGTCCACCTCTTTGAGTCGCGTATTCTTCGTTCCGATACTCCCCGTTCGGACCGTCATGCGACTCTCCGGACGGCGTCCGCTCGGCGGCGCACTGGCGACGGCTGACGCAATGCTCTTCAACGCCCCAAGGGTGTTTGATTGCCACTCTTGAGCCTCTGCGAAAGAACCGCTGTCTGGCCTATCAAGCATGCGCGCTACAGCAAATCTCGCGCATTTCAGTGATAGATGTCCGCAGCAGGTGGGACCAGAAGCACTCGTTCTACCGAGTGGACTGACAAAGCGTCATCCACGGGAACTGAGAGCGGAAAAAAGAAGTGGACAGAGGCGGGATCGAACCGCCGACACCAGGATTTTCAGTCCTGTGCTCTACCAACTGAGCTATCTGTCCAAAAACTAGCAACGTGCCGCTCGACCGGATACAACCAGAATACGAGCGATGTCGCTGCTGTGAAACAGGTTATAGCACACCCCTCAAATGTTGGCAAGCGGGTCAAAGTCGCGGTGGCTCGATTCGGATGGGAGGGGCCGTTTCTACCGGTGGTAGCGGATGAAAGCGGGTTGAACGACAGAGGTTATTTCGTCGCAAAACACGGCACAAAAATGCTTTACGGCGATCTCAACACAATCTAGCAATCGTTTTATGGAACTGCGGATACGCGATCAAATACGTCTAAGGTCGTGCAGGTTTTTAATTTCCGACCCGTTGCGTGCAAGCAAATTGTGGTGGGTTGAGCATCGTTGCTGTAAGGAAACTCACAGGGGTTACGTACGCTGGATGTATCCACGGGTTGAAGCACACGAAACTCGCTTGTGCTGATAGGGACGTTTTTGGATTGGCGTCAATGGGAGGGTGAGGCTCCTGCCGAACCGCATAGTTTGGCGACACCCGATAGACGCCTGCGGTTCGGCAGGAGCCTCACCCTCCCGTGTCGTCGAAATTTGCTTCAGGCGTGGAACAGGTGCGCGAAGGTTGAAGTGGCCAGCGCCTAACAGACTTTTCACATTTTTTATAGAGGCTCGGTTCGCGGTGAACACTTACAATCGATCTTCTAGACATGATATCTTGACGACTCTGATGGCTTTCTGATGCGCTTCGCGACGCTCGCTGCGAAGGTGTCTTCCGCGTGTCGCACAGGTGGCTCGCGGGCTTAGGTTGAGGCTTCCATGATGCGGATGGCTTGTGCTTCTCGACGAGTTCTCGTCGGATTCAGTTTGGCGGTGTCGCTGTTACTGATCGGTGCCTCGTTGCCGACGGTTGGACTGCAGTCTGAGTTGTTTGCTCAGAATCGCCAGGGACAGGGGAAAAAGAAGAAGCCCAACAAGCCGGTCGAACCGCCACCGCCGGTCCCCGAGCGAAAGGTTGTGGTCACGAAGGTTGATCCCGATACTCGTGTTAAGGTGAAGAGTTCGGCGGCGCATATCGATTCGCTGATCGAGAAGAATTACACCAAGTACAAAGTCACACCGAATGCTCCGCTGACGGATGAGCAATTCGTCCGCCGCGTGTATGTGACCATTACCGGCCGCATCCCGACCTACAAACAAGTGCGGACCTTCGTCATTCAGAAGGATGCCGACCGGCACAGCCGGTTGATCGATACGCTGCTCAACACGGATGATTACTCGAGCAGCTTCTACAACTACTGGGCCGATATCCTGCGGCTCAACGAACGCCTGACCAACAACGTTCCCGGGCGGCCATTTAATGAATATGTGCGGGTCAGCCTGGAGACGAATAAGCCCTACGACAAGTGGGTTTACGAGATGCTCACCGCCGAGGGGAAGATCTGGGATCATCCCGAGGTCGGCTATATTCTGCGCGACACGGGCATGCCGCTCGATGCAATGAACAATACCGTTCGCATCTTCCTGGGAACGCAAATCGGCTGTGCTCAATGCCATGATCATCCGAATGACAAGTGGACTCAGCACGAATTCTACGAGATGGCCGCATTTACGTTTGGAACTCAGCCGCGGGTCAATCCTGGTGACAAGAAATTTGGCGGCGGGAATGTTGTCAAAAAGTTGCAGGAAGAGCTTAAGAAGGTCGACGACAAGTTTGATGGTGGGGGCAAATATAACCGGCTGCTGCAGGCAAATCTGTTCGAAGTTCACGATTCGCCGCGTCCGCTGAAGTTGCCCGCCGACTATCAATACACCGACGCCAAACCCGGGGCCGTAGTGGCTCCGCAGACGATTTTTGATCCCCCCGCGGAGATCAAAAAGGGTGAACCGCCGCGCATCGCGTTCGCTCGCTGGATGACTTCCAAGGTGAACCCGCGGTTCGCCAAGACGATCGCCAACCGCCTGTGGAAACGGGGCTTTGGTGTGGGACAGATCGAGCCAGTCGATGGGATGCGCGATGACACGGTCGCCGAGAATCCCGCACTGATGGACTTCCTGACGGCCGAGATGATTCGCGTCAACTTCGATATGAAGGAGTATCTGCGAATCATCCTCAACACGAAAACGTTTCAGCGGCAGGCGAGTTCCGCAGAGATTAACCTGGCCGAGCCGTACCACTTCCCGGGGCCGATTCTACGCCGCATGACGGCCGAGCAGGCTTGGGATTCGTTCATCACGCTGGCCGTTCATAAGCCGGATGAATATCAGATCGAGCCGGCCAAAGTGCAAACTCAGTTCTTGAATGTAAACCTCGCGACGGCGACGGCTCAAGAGGTGTTTGAGCGTGACAAGCAACTGCGAGAAGCGACCAGCGGCAAGATGCGTGAGGCTCGAAATAAGAACTACACGTATAAAGGCCTGCTGCTGGTGCGAGCCTCCGAATTGCCGCAACCGGTGCCGCCGAGCCATTTCCTGCGTCAGTTTGGCCAGTCGGATCGTGAGTCGATTGAAGCCTCGTCAACAGAAGGATCGGTGCCGCAAGCCTTGCAGATGTTTAATGGGGCAATCACCCACATGTTGCTCGAAGAAAAATCGTTGATGTATGAGACGGTCATGGCGGCGAAGACTCCGGAAGATCGTGTGGATGTGATTTTTCAGACGATTCTCAGCCGGAAGTCGATCCCAGAGGAACGCCAGGCGGCCTTGGCTGAGATCAAGCAACATGGCAACGCGGGGTATGGGAACGTGATCTGGGCGTTAGTGAACACTCACGAGTATTTGTTTATTCAGTGAGTATTTCACTCAAGCTCTAATTACCAAATTCGGCCAGGCGAGCCGAGTGCCGTAAGGCTCCGGACAATTCGAGTGTGACACAACGAAATCTATGCAGAGTTGTCCGGGGCCTCACGGCACCCGACTTGCCTGCGGAGAATGCTTTTCAATGCTGACGAACTTTTACGACCAGATGTTATCCCGTCGCAACATGATCGAATATGCCGCTCAGACGATGCTCGGGGTGAGTGTATTGCCGCTCGCATCAGCGTTGGGCGCGGACGAGAAGAAGCCGGCTGCGGCGCCCTCGAAAGCCACTCGCAAGGGGACGGCCAAGCACGTCATCTTCTTGTGCATGGCGGGGGGGATGACGCATCTCGACACGTTTGATTTGAAGCCCGGACATCCCAACCAGGGCGAAACTAAGGGGATTGCCACCAGCGTCTCCGGGATGCAGTTTGGTGAGACGTTGCCGGAATTGTCGAAGCTCGCCAATCACATGGCGGTCGTTCGCACGTTGACGACTCAGACCGGTGATCACGAAGGGGGCAAGTATCTCCTGCGAACGAGTTATAAAGAGATCGCCTCGATCCGCCATCCTACCCTCGGCGCTTGGGGATTAAAGATTCTGGGACGTCAGAATGCCACATTGCCGGATAACGTGCTGGTGAACGGTGATCAACGCCATCCCGGGGCGGGATTCCTGGAGCCGGCGTTCACACCGGTGCCCGTCGCCGATCCGAACGCCGGCTTGCAGAACACGGTTGCTCCCAAGTATGTCACTGGTGATTCGTTTGCTAAGCGGATGGAGTTGGTCGGCAAGTTCGACTCGGCGTTTCGGAAGAAATATCCACAGAAACAGGTCGATGCCTACAGCGAGTTTTATCGCCAGGCAGACCAGTTGATGCACAGCGAGGAGCTCAAGGCGTTCGACCTGAATCAGGAGAAGGCCGAGATACGGGATCGCTATGGGCGCGACCGATTTGGACAGGGTTGCCTGCTGGCCCGCCGGCTGGTGGAGCATGACGTGCGGTTCATCGAGGTGATGCTCGATGGCTGGGACATGCACGTGGATATCTATCAGAATGACAAGCTGCCGACCCGTGCGGGGATCCTGGATAAGGCGGTTGCGGCGTTGATCTCGGACCTCAAAGAGAAGAATCTGTTGAACCAGACTTTGATTGTCCTGGGAACCGAATTTGGTCGTTCACCCGCGCTGAACCAGAACGGGGGACGCGATCATCACCCGGGCGTATTTTCCGGGTTCTTTGCGGGCGGCGGGATCAAGGGAGGCCAGTTCTATGGGACCTCCGATAAGGAGGGATTCCGGCCAGACAAAGACGGCGTCGCGATTGCAGATTTCAATGCCACGATCGCTTATGCGATGGGACTGCCGTTGCAGGAAGAGTTTTTCTCGAAGTCTGGGCGTCCATTTAAGGTGGCCCATGACGGTAAGCCGTTAATGAAGTTGCTGGGATAGTCGTTGTTCGAACGAATCAGGGTCGAAGCGCATCAGCCGGAACGTGCTAGCGTCCGGTTCGGATCTGAGGGAATGGAAATCTTGTCGCACGCAGAACTGGGGCTAGCGCCCTGCGGCTGATTTGCGAAAGAACTTCGTGCCCTTTGTGACCTTCTGTTCCAATTCTTATTTTGAACAGAAGGTCACAAAGGACACGAAGAAATGCAAACAAAGTTTCGTGCTTTGTCTGAGTCGCCTTTTTAGGCGTTCTTAAAGAATCCCTTTGCCAAATCCGTCCTCACCATCGGCAGAGCGCTGGGCTACAAAATTTTCGCGCATCCAACTGGGAGTCGTGTTGTGATGTGGGCCGCCATTGTTCGGTGCGGTGGCGGGAGCATCGAGTCGCAGGGTTGAATCGGGTGCGGCCGCGACGGCTTCGCGAGGTTCGCGACGCGTCTCCATCGGCAGAACTATGTAGTCCGAGAGGTCTTCGTAGCCCTCTTCGCCGTAGTCGTCATAGGAGCAAATATAACCGGGCTGTTGCGCCTTGATGAGTTCTTCTTCGTAGGCGTGCAGCACCTTGTTTTGAATCATCTCACGACAACGCGAGTTGATCGGATGGGCGATGTCGGCATAGAGCTTGGCGCGGCCGTCGTCGGCTTTGATGGCTCGTTCTTCCTGCAGACGCGATCCGCAATGATTGCAGAACAGCGAACGGAGGTGGTTCTTGGAATGACAGGTGTGACAGCGATCGGTCAGCTTGCGGCTGGGCATCGCGACGAATGAGCCTTTCGACCCTTCAATGATTTTCAAATCGCGAATGACAAAGCAACTGTCAAACGTGATCGAACAGAAAGCCTGCAGGCGTTCCTGTTGATCTTCCATCAGCTTGATGCGAACTTCGGTGATTTCCACGACCGTTCTCCTTGATGCGGGAATCCCAGGTTGCTGAGATCGGCAATTCCACGAGCCGCTCTACGTCGTACAACGAGTAATAAAACAGACTTGCAATACAGGACTTGCAACGCAGGCGATTCCACTCGATCAGGTATCCTCTGTTCGAATGAATCGCTGTGATATCTGCAGTATTTATTGAACCGTCGTCACGACTGTTGGAGCGAGTAGACTTGACCACCCACTGTTCAAACGCAACTTTGCACGGCAAACACTTGACTGGAATGGGTCGACCTTAGACGGCCCGCTAAGCGACGAGCCTGCTGACTGTTATGACACAGACCGAAATAGCTGGTCCCACTACCTGACATCAGATGACCGAACACCGGCAGATCTGCAAAACGGTCTCGCAGTTGTGAGACCTGATCACAGAGTTGCTCAGCGGGGGCGCCGAGACGATTGAACATATAACTGCCCGCACGTCCGAGATCACCGCCATGCAACGATCGGACCAATTCTCCAGCGGACTTCGGAGTCTGGGCTGGATGGCAATTCTGGAAAACCTGAGCAGTCGATAAACCTGCCGCGGGCTTCACAATGACAAAGTGCAGACCCGTCGAGAAACGAACTGGTTCAATGATTTCGCCTCGGCCCCGACAAATCGCTGCATTCGTTCCCGCTAGAAAAAAAGGCACATCGCTGCCTAATTTGGCACCGAGTTCACTCAGTTCGGATAGCGACAGGCCGAGTTGCCAGAGCCGATTCAGCCCGAACAAGGTCGCGGCAGCGTCACTGGATCCACCTGCCAAACCTGCGGCGAGCGGAATGCGTTTGAACAAGTCGATGTCCACGCCGCGCGAGACACCGGTCTCACGCAGCAAAAGACTGGCAGCCTTGAGAACGAGATTGTCCGGACCGCTGGGGAGTAGTGTCGTCGTGGCGTGCTGTTGGCGGGAGACGCACCAATGATTGCGTAAGTTGAGATGTCCCGCTTGAGTCTGCGTAAAACGCAGGGTATCAAACAGGCTGATGGTGACCATCAACGTTTCGAGCTCGTGGTAACCGTCCGGGCGCCGGGCCGCAACCTCAAGAAACAGGTTCAGCTTGGCGGGGGTGGAGACCTCGCAGCAATCCGTGTGGAGTTGTCTCAGCATGGTCGTCACATCCTGTGAACGAGCCTCGCCGCTTGTCAGGGACTGATAGGCTGGATCGAATCGAAGTTGCCGCGAAATGTGATCGCACGAGCGATGCAGGCGACAAATGACAGTCACTCACAGAGCTCAGCAGATCGCCACACTCTGATGCAATCTTAATGACTGCTTAAAGTGTGCCAAACTCAACCGGAATCAGTCTGTGCATTGAAGGAACAACTGGTGGTGAGCGAATGTCCCACCAGAAACCTTGGTTCGAAGGAGGTCCGTGTTCGAGTGAATAAACTCACTTGGGACAACCTTCAATACCGACCAAGATCCTAGCCGGGAATGTTCAGTGGAGTCAATAGCGGTCTGAATTCGCAACCTAAACACTGACTACAAAATAAGATCTGTCGCAACGAGCGATTGTCGGAGGGGGATTCCATTCCGATTCTACGGTACAGCACGTAATGTGACACCGCATTTGCATCAATTAGAATTGATTCGAGAGTACCTGTCGCTTAGAGTAAAGCCTAAACAAGTTACAAGTAGTGGCACAGTCCGAGGTAACGCGCGATGAGCGGTCCCCACCAACAACTTGGCTGTCGGCAGTTCAAGTCGACTTTGCAGCGGCGCGAGTTTTTGCGTGCCGGCGTTCTGGGTGCGGGTGCGGCCTGGGGATTGTCGTTGCCGCAGTTGCTGCGTGCCGAAGCCCCGAGTGCCAAAGATCGCCTCGATACATCGGTCATCATTCTGTGGATGCGCGGTGGCCCCAGCCATATCGACATGTGGGACATGAAGCCCGACGCTCCCGCCGAATACCGCGGCGAGTTTGAGCCGGTCTCTACAAAAATTCCTGGCATTCAACTTTGCGAACATCTGCCGAAAACTGCCGCGTGCCTCGATCAATGGTCGATCATCCGCAGCATGCATCATCGGAAAGAGGATGGACTCGCAGATCATTCATCGGGCGATCAGATCTGCTTCACCGGGTATCCGTCAGCACGCGATCCGAGCGGCAACATTTCGCCGAGCGTCGGGTCGATCGTGAAGCGGCAAGTGCAGTCGCTGAATACCAGCATGCCGGCGTATGTCATGGTCCCGAAGATGGTCCCGGGAACCGATGCGGCGTATCTCGGGGCCGCGTATCGACCGTTCGAAACGATTGCCGATCCCGCCAGTGACGTAGCGTTCGACGTTCCCAATCTGCGGGCTCCTGAAGGGATTTCAGTCGAACGCCTGGGATCGAGAAAGGCCTTGAGAGGCGAGGTCGATCGTCTGCGTCGACAGGTTGATTCGTCAGGCATCATGGCGGCGATGGATGAGTTTGACCGGCAAGCGTGGGAGATGGTCACCGGCGACCGTGCTCGCAAAGCGTTTGATTTCGCCGCTGAACCTGCATCGGTCCGCGAACGATACGGCATCTTCCCCGGCTATCGGTCGACTCGCGTGTTCGCTGGTGGAGACGCACCGAACTGGGGTCAGCGCGTGCTGCTGGCTCGGCGGTTGGTGGAAGCGGGTGTGCGATTGGTGACTGTGGATTGCCGTTGGTGGGATACTCACGAGGACAATTTCTGGTCGCTGAAAAACGAGTTCCTGCCGCGGTGGGATCTGGCCTACTCCGCGTTGATTGAAGACTTGAAACAACGCGGCTTGCTGGAACGGACACTGGTTGTGGCCTGGGGCGAAATGGGCCGTATGCCACGCATTAATACTCGTGCCGGAGCCGGCATGGGAGGACGCGACCATTGGCCCAATGCCATGTCCGTCGCCATCGCGGGCGGTGGCGTGAAGGGTGGTCGCGTTGTGGGCTCGACCGATTCCAAGGGTTCTGTGCCTAAGGATAATCCCAAGATTCCGCAGGACGTCCTGGCGACGATCTACCGGCATCTGGGGGTCGATACGAACCAATCGTATCTGGATAACTCGGGGCGGCCATTGCAGGTGTTGCCTGCGGGGAAGCCGATTGACGAGCTGTTTTAAAATCACGAGCGCGTCTTGCGGCTGATGGGAGGGTGAGGCTCCTGCCGAACCACTTAGTCTGGCGACGCCCGAGAGACGCTTGCGGTTCGGCAGGAGCCTCACCCTCCCATCGACCGTATAGTTTTTAGTGAATTGCTACCATAACGGCCGCACGTAGTACACCCACCAGGCTGCGACTTCGCGCAGCATGAAATAGGGTAGATACCGCAGTTGATAAAGGCGTACCGCCGGTACGGTGTAGACCTCGGAACCGTGCCGGTGAAAGGCCAGTTTGATCCGTGGCAGGTGAAAGAACTGGCTTACCGCTAAGATCCGTTTCCACTTGTTTTGCCGAGCCAATTGCAGTGTATTCTCGGCGGTCAAGTCGGTGTCCCAGCCTTCAGGATCGAGGGTGATGGCGTTTGCGGGTACGCCTAATTCCAGGGCGCGACGACGCATGGCGACCGTCTCATGGATCTCTCCGGTGCCCGGTCCTCCGGAGAAGACAATGTGTGGTGCGAAGCCACTGTGGTAGAGTTCACATCCCGTGCGAACTCGTTCTTCGAGGACGCTCGATAATCGCCCGTCCGGAAAGACTTTGGCACCGAACACCACAATGACGTCGGCTGATCGGCGATAGTCGGTCGTGCCGAAGCACAGCATTTGCGCCAGGGGAAACAGGCCCGCACACATGAGAAACATCATTGCCAGAGCAACGTAATACAGCCTGGAAGTTGGCTTCTCGTTAGCAGCGACAGGCCACCAGACACCCCCGATGACAAGCACTAAGCACGAGACCACGAACAGCGAAAAGGGAACCGGGAATAACGTCTGAATGCCGCCACTGAGTACCAGCCCGTAATACGTCGCCACGTTCCATAAGCTTGCCGCCACCAGTAATCCCAACGTGACGGTCAGGATGCTGCGATGCATCGCTGAAAGACATTGATGACTCGCAAACCAGAGGAGACAGCACGCTGACCATCCCAGCAGGAGGGCATCGAGAAAACGCCATTCTCCGGGGAGATTGATCCACCACAGGTTGGCATCAAAGCCGGTAGTGCGCAGTTCGCCGACAAGATTCAGGAGTGCAAACAATCCCAGGAAGAGAGCCACACCGCGAGGCAGGGCTACGGCGAAAGTCTTCCAGGGAATTTGAGGCAGCAACATTAGGTGGCCTTGCCAAAATTTGGACTGCGGTGATTCATCACCGCTTTTATATGCCGAATGACCGTTCAGACGATTGACGAGTCTCATCCTCACGGAGATACGTCGGAGACTAAAACGATTACCGCGAATAAGAAATCGGTGATGAATGACCGCAGTCCAAATGTTAAATACCACCACGCAGTTTAAAGAAATAGCGTTGCACGTCTTCGACACACGACTTGCCGTTGACCGCCTGGGTTCGACAATGAGCTTCGGCTGACTTGGCCTTCGCCAACAACGCTTTGACGCGGGTCACGCCCCCTTCGGCGACATCGTCTTCCACATCTTCGCACGTCAAACCGAAGCAGCCACACAACGGGGCAGTTTGATCTTTGGGATAGACCGGCCGGATGATATCGCTGGTCAGGACCACCCGTTCGAACATGTCAAAGTAGACGACAGAGCAGGGCGGGTAGGGGCAAAAATGGGCCGCATCAGGCAGGGGTTCATGAAAGTCAGGACGGACAAATGCCCGGACCGTGTCGAGCCCCACGGGTTCACCCAGTGCGTCGCACCTTGGACACCGTTCAATGCCTTGATCTGGTTCGCGGACAAACGCCTTATTCATGGTTATTGCGGTCTCGGTTCGCTTTCGAATATTCGTCGCGTGATACGGAAGATACCCGACTCGGAGAGTCAGGCTACAGGGTCAGGCTTCAGGCGGGGAGCCGTCCATTTCCTTCAAGGACTGATTCGCGGATGTCTCAGTCGCAGGTTGCAACTCATAACCTTGCCCCTGCAGCAAGTGCTCGGCACGTTCGATCGAACAGAATTTCTTGAGTTGCTTGTGATAGGTTTGAAACTCCGCAGACTTCAACGCCATGGGGAATGATTCGTACTTGCAGAGCAGGTGGTTTGGACTATGGACACTAACTAGCTGGCGGCAACGCTCGGCCACAGGCAATAGACCGGCTTCGCAAGCCGCCGCGCCGGCCAAGATGAGGAACTTGTTGCGTGGCAGCCATTGGCCGCGGGTATGCGAAATCGCGGCCAACTGCAGATATGCGCTCAGAGCCAGATCCGGGTCGGCCATCGGAGATCAGACTTTCTAAGTCTCGGAACGGAGGTGTCACCCAGTCGCTTAGACAATCGGCACTCGCATCCCATCATACGCCAGTTTCACATTCGGCGGCAGACGAGCATTCGTCGTCTCATAGTCGAGGCTATGACTGAGGTGCGTCAAATACGCCTGCCGTGGTTTCACTCGTTCGATCACATCCAGCGCTTGTTGAACGGACAGATGAGTCGGATGCGGTTTGTCTCGCAAAGCATCAATGAACAGCACGTCCAGACCTTCCAGCAACGGCCAGGTTTCGTCTGGGATTTCGCTGACATCGGTGCAGAATGCGAGATTGGAGATGCGAAAGCCGAGCACGGGTAGTTTGCCATGCAGCAACCGCAACGGCTGAATCGTGATACCCAGGATATCGATGGGATCGGTACCGATTCGCGCCAGGTCCAGCATGGGAACCGAGCCCGGATGGTTGTTGACGTTATGGTCTCCGAACGCGTAACCAAATGCCTTGCGGATCTGCGTCTCGACGATCTCCTCACAGTACAAGGTGACCGATTTGCCGAGATAGTGGCCGAACAACCGCAGGTCATCCAGCCCGTATAAATGGTCCGCGTGACTGTGCGTGTAGAGCACCGCGTGGATCAGATCGATCTTCTCGCGGATCAACTGAATCCGCATTTCGGGCGAGGTATCAATGAGAATATTGCCGAGCGGCGTATGGATGATGGCGCCCGTCCGAGTACGGTTGTTATGAGGGTCGGTGGACTCACAAACCGCACAGTGGCAGCCGATCATCGGCACGCCGTGGCTGGTGCCGCATCCCAAGATCCGGAATTCGTTGGGAAAGGCTTCAGAATCATTCGGAACTTTGAATTCAGACACGGCACAGCTTCCCTGCGAGGACCCTATTTCAGTGACTAACAAATCATACGCGGATGGAAGTGTCGCGTGCCACTATCAGAACGTGTGTCGTGGGACGGGTCTCCAGGCCCGTCCGTGCCCCAACTGTCGATTCGTAAACGATTCAATCATTCAAAAACTCGATCAACGCCAGAGCGATTCGTTGATAAGGGACGGACGGGCCTGGAGACCCGTCCCACGAATTCATCCTGCTCCTAACACATATTCGAACTCCGCCATCTCGGCTTCAGCATCGTCCGCATCGCGCCACACGATGTCGGCATACTCGCCGCGAGTATCGATCCATTCCATCCCCAACGCCTCGCGGACCGACCATGACAGCAACAGAACCAAACGCTTGGCCCCTTTACGTCGGCCGGGTGCCATCGAGTAGAACCGATCAAGGTACGATGTCGTCCGAAAGCAAACTTGCAGCAAGTCGTCCAGGAACTCCGGAGTAATCTCGACCGCTGCCGCGCGCGGTTCGAGAATAATCTGCAGCGTGGAATGAGGATTGTCGCTCAGGCAGGTGGCAATGGTCTCCACAACATCCGCTTGATGCTGCGGGAGATGATTCCCTTGGAACCACAGAGTAAAGGCCTGAGTCCGCTGACCGGGTGCTGGCAGTGTGAGGTTGAGCCCATCACCGCGATCAAAGTCCATGCGCCACGTCCTGCAAAGTGACTGACCATCCGGGCCATCGGCTATCAGGCCGCAGTCATCCACTTCGGGGATCACCGGCTCTGGGAGTGGATCGAATTCTGTTTCAAAGATCTCCTGGGCCTCGGCCATCAGTTCGTAGAAGTCGGTCATCTCCAACGTGGGCGTCTGCAACACGTAATAGGGCGGCACTGGCTGGAACTTGAGCCCCAACTGTTCGGCCTCTTGACGGAAGGCGGTCCCGGGCAGAATGGCTAGATTGAAGACTTGCACGAGATCGTACAGCCCACTGTCGCGCAGGTATTTCATGCCTCGGCGGATCGACGCCACCGTATCTCCCGGCAGACCGATAATGAGATCCACTTTGACACGAATGCCGGCGTCGCGCATGGCTTTCACGCCCCGTTCGAACGCCTTCATGTTATTCTTGCGGTCCATCAATTCTTGAGCGACTGGATCGACAGATTGCAGGCCGATCTCGACTTCACTGAAGTTGGCCGCAGCCAGCAGCTCCGCAATTTCCGCGTTGATGCCCTCGGACCGCAATTCTCCAAAGTACTCAAACTGGCGTCCCGGATTACACTCGGCCAGCAACTGCAGGAACTCGGCAAAGTCCTTGCGTTGATTGAGTGTCGGATCGAGCAACACGACCTCGGTCGCGCCGTGTTCCCGGGCATGCTGCAAGTTGGCGACGATCTTGTCGCGCGACACGAAATAGAGATCGTCATAGCTCTTGGGGTAGTAACAGAATTTGCACTTGAAGATGCAGCCGCGGATCGTCTCGAGGAGCAGCATTTCCTCGTCGGCAGCATCGAGAATGCCTTCCAGGTACGGCGAGGAAATGGCATTGAGATTCGGTAACGGCGTGCGGAACAAGGGCAGGGTGCCGACCTTCGCAGCGGGCACGACCGGCAACAGATTTTCGACAATCGGCAGGGACGGCTCTGTGGCTCGTTCGTTGTCAAAGCTAGGAAGTTGGGTGCCACTGGCTCTGCCAGTACTTTGAAGAACCGCGGATAGAGGAGCGACACTAGCAGAGCCAGTGGCACCCACTTCGGCAACCAATTCGCGGGGCGCGACAGGTGCCATGGCGGCAATCGTTCGCACGGCCGCCGGCGCGACATACAGTCCGTTAATGCCAGCGGTGGGCAGCGGTGCGGTCGTCAGTACTTGCAGCAACTCGGAAAAAGTCTGCTCCCCCTCACCGATACTCGCAAAATCGAGAGACGACGATTGCAGGACCCAACCATTGTCGGCAGTGATCTCGGGGCCGCCAAAAATCGTCAGCAGCCCGGGATCAGCAGCCTTCAGATGATCGGCCACCCACAGGCTGCGATTGATGTTCCAGAGATAACAGGTGAAACCCACCATCCACGGATCTTGAGCCTGGATGGCTTCGACCAGGCCATGATCGCTCAGTGTGTTGGCCAGGTGCGGCGGGAAGATATCGATCTCGTAGAACTCTTCCAGTCCGCGGTTCCGCGCGTACATCTTCAGATAGCCGGCCGCCAGCGGCACATTTCCCTTGGCGGGTTCCAAGCCCGGCTGAGGAATCGGCAGTTGCAGCAGGATGATTCGGCGGCGGATCGGCATATTGGCAATTCACGTAGTCCGACTCTCTGAGTCGGGTGTCTTTCTTCTTGATCTTACTTGGACCACGTCTTGCAAAGGTATGGGGCAAATGGCCCGACGCTGGAGAGTCAGGCTACGAGCCGTTTCCGGGATGTTCCATGATATAGCGATGCTCGTGAGATCGAT
Organism: Planctomycetaceae bacterium; assembly: GCA_021732415.1. Classification (GTDB taxonomy): domain Bacteria; phylum Planctomycetota; class Planctomycetia; order Planctomycetales; family Planctomycetaceae; genus JAKFVC01. Next base: position 2,676 of record JAKFVC010000061.1, on the reverse strand, counting down.
AATACCCGTCGACGCGTTCCCGAATGCGATAGCCGGACTTTTCATAGACGCGGATCGCCGCCTGGTTCTCCGGATTGACTGTCAGCAGGACGGGAACAGTGGCTCGCTGCAATCCGGCCTGCATCAGTTCCGTCCCCAATCCCTGCCCCCGGCATTCGGGATGCACCATGATCTTGTGCAGGAACTGTTCGTGCCGTTCCGTCGGAAACATCACCAAGGCCGCCGCAATGTCGCCCGTTTCCGGTAGTTCTCGAGCCGACCGGATGACCAGCACGGTTGCGTACTCGCACCAGACTCGCCAGACATGTTCGCCATCCGGAATGAACTGTGAGCCCGAACCTTCCCACGAAATACGATCCAACGCCGCGATCCCGAGAAAGTCCGCGGGTTTCGCGCATTCAACCTTCGAGCTCATAAATCAAACCATTCAGATTCTTATTTGGGACCGGGGGACTGAATGCCAGTTGCATCGTCCTCTGGCAATAGACCCATCGGCTTTTCTTGCCGGCGGTGTTTCGTTACTAACTCCCGCACCATTTCTTTCGTAACAGCCGGCTGCTCCAAATGAATATTACCATAAACTCGCCTGATAAGTTGTTCTTCTCGTTCGACTTCAGTCATCCGATAGGCTCGGGCCGCCTCGATTGCTTGATAGTAAAGATAATGCACCTCAAGACTCCGAATGACAACCTACGACCAGGAAACGCATACACACAAACACAATTGTATCAATGATTTACGACATCTCAATCAAATTACCGATCACGAGATTCGGCTTTCCCATTGTCTTTCGTCCGCGGGCATCAAGGCAATCAAAGCCGTCAAGGTTCGCAGTCTGCAACTCGCAACTAGTCGCTCGACAAGTTCGGTTCGGACGGGCTACGATAAAACGATGACCAATCCGCCCAAATCTCGTCGTTCCCACGCCCATTCCGCGCAGTCTGTGGAATCCCTGCTGGCCCCTCGCGCCCTCGATCTCACCGCCGGCCGCAATATCCCTCGAGTGCAGGTGAAATCGCCGACCAGCCACCCGTTTCTGTATCGTAAACGAATCGGGGATATTGCACCGGGAATCCGCGATGGGGAACTCGTGCAGGTGACTCATGGTTCGGGGACTGTTCTGGGGTATGGCTTCTTCAATTCCAAGGCGGAAATCGCCGTCCGGATGCTCAGCCTGGGTCCCGATCCGATTGATGCCCCCTTTTGGGATGCGTTGCTGTCGCGAGCCGTCGATCTGCGGACAAAATTCCTCAAATTGAACGAGCAAACCGATACTTATCGCCTCATCCATGCGGAAGGGGACGGCTTGTCCGGCCTGGTTGTCGATCGGTATGGCGACACGTTGTCGGCCGAAGTTTACAGCCTGGCCATGCTCCAGCGGGTGGACGCTATTTTGGAGCGACTGCAAACCCTGTGCGGCACGAAGCATTGGCGCATCCGGACTGCCCCGCAGGTTCACGGGCAGGAAGGGTTCGTCGGATTGGAGCCCAAAATCTCCGCCGAAGCCCCCGAGCGGGTCACCGTCCAGGAGTTCGGAACCCGCTTCCGCGTCGAGTTCACCGGAGGACACAAGACCGGCTTCTTCTGCGATCAACGTGACAACCGGCGACGTCTGGCCGACTTCTGTCGTGATCGAACGGTCCTCGATATTTGTTGCTACACCGGTGGGTTCGCGGTGCAAGCCAAAAAGTTGGGACAGGCCCGTGAGGTCACCGCGGTCGACCTCGACGAAGTTCCGCTGGAACTGGCCAAGGACAACGCGAACCTGAATCAAGCTCGAGTCCAGTTTGTGCATGCGGACGCTTACTCCTATATGCGGGACATGGTCCGCAACGGTCGCAAGTACGAAGTCGTGATCCTGGATCCCCCCAAGCTGATTCGCAATCGCCTGGAACTGGAAGAGGGGACTCGAGCCCACTTCGACATGAACCGCCTGGCCATGCAACTGGTCGAACCGGGCGGTCTGCTGCTGACCTGCTCGTGCAGCGGGTTGCTCGATGAACCGACCTTCTTGAGACTGCTCCATTCGGCGGCCCAGAAGGCGGTGCCACAAGGTTCTGAAGTTGATCTTTCGCGACCGGGCCGGACATTGCAGATACTGGCGAAGACTGGGGCGTCCTCAGATCACCCCGTGACGATGGTCTGTCCAGAGACAGAGTATTTGCGCGCGATGTGGTTGCGTGTTCATTGATTGTAAAAAAACAGGGGAAATATTCTCACGCAAAGGCGCCAAGGCGCAAAGAATACTATTTACAGTCGATCATCTCTCGGTCATCTGATTGGTGGCTTTCGATGCACGAAAACGAGCTTGCTAAAATCGTCGTCGATGTCGTTTATCAAATTCACAAGAAGCTGGGACCTGGATTGTTTGAATCGGTCTATCACGCCGTCTTGGTTTATGAACTTGGCAAGCGAAATCTCAAGGTGGAATCACAAGTTCCGATTCCGGTTGTGTGGGAAGAAATCCGACTCGATGTTGGATTCATCGCCGACGTGATCATCGAAGGTAAGTTAATCCTGGAACTTAAATCCCTACAACAAATGAGCCGTACGGTGGACCCCATTGTCTAGACCAGAAAACGGATTTTATTAGAGAGACTGGCAACGCCAGTTTCTCCCCCCTTTCGCGAGTGGGGCCGTCGGCGCAGCGCAGGCGAGCGCTAGCGAGACGAAGCG
>JAKFVC010000008.1 GCA_021732415.1 Planctomycetaceae bacterium | reverse complement strand
CACTTCCGGCGACAACTCTTGCTTGGATTTGGCCATCTCCTGACTTCCTTGTCTAAATGGCGAACACGAAAAGCTCCATTGACTTTTTATCACACTCAGTGCGCCGCGCGAACCCCGTCCCGCACTCTTTCGCCGATCCGCAACCAAACCGGGATATTCCCGATTCGCGAAATAAATTATGTTTCCGCCGTTCTTCGCCACTGGCGACCCGGAACTTGCCAAGGAGGGCAACGTGAAAACGCACGCGATCGTTCAAAGTCTTGTCATTTGTTTGCTGCTGGTCTGGACCGCAGTCTGGGACGTACCGTCGAGTGACGCCGGAGGTCCTCCAATTCGATTGGCCGTCGAGCGTCGAATCCAACAGATCAACGGAGTGACGATGGTTGAGCCCGTCGCTGCGACACAACTACTGCCGACAGAATGGGATCGCCCAACGCAATTGATTCCGACAAAAATCGATCACGAGAAAACGCAATTGAGTCAGCCACAGATCGCACATGAAGACCATCTGTTCGATACTTGGCTTCATTACGGAGGCAAGAAATTGCCATGGGCCGAACTTGGAAAGCGACAAAGTATTGAGGGATTTCTCACGTCGCATCTATCGAAAGGTCCAAGCCTCCCAATAAAGGATTGCGACACAACCGACGATGCTAACGCGGAAGCACCTTTGGTGACTCCGTGGATTGTCGGAAAGCAAGGGGAATTATTGGTGATAAGGTATGACTTTATTGGCGATCAGATAGGCGATCGGCTCTTTTGGAGCTCCGTCCATGGGAAATTGGGCTACAGACCAAGCTTGGACAAAGTTTGGTTACCAGCGCGACAATGGTGGCATATGGCAAGGCAGCCGATCCCGAAAGGGGATTCTTGATCGCAGCAAATCTCAAGAATTGTTAGCATCATGGACACCGCCCTAAATGCCTGGATCTCGCGTCACCAAGACGCTCGCATGACGGGGCAGAATGACATTCACCACAGACATCGCAGAAGAAGCAGATTCCGCATGCCCGCGTTTGAACATGAATTGGAAGTGGCCCTCACCGCCGTCCGGCAGGCCTCACAGGTTTGCGCCGCCATTCAGGCTGAAATTACCCCGGATACCCTCGCCAAGCAGGACAAAAGCCCGGTCACGGTGGCCGACTACAGCAGCCAGGCCTTGATCTGCCGGGCCTTGCAGCACGCCTTTCGTGGAGACCCGGTCATCGCCGAAGAAGATGCCGCCGACCTCCGCAAGCCCGAGCAGGCCGCGTTCCTCGGCAAGATCCTCGGTCATCTGGCAGATGCTGGCGTCCTGGCCACCAACGATGCGGTCTGCGGTTGGATCGATCTCGGCGGGACCAACGATTTTCGGCCCCGCTACTGGACTCTCGACCCGATCGATGGCACCAAGGGGTTTTTGCGAGGCGAGCAATATGCCGTGTCGCTGGCGTTGATCATCCATGGTGAGATTGTCCTGGGAGTCCTCGGCTGCCCCAACATCCCGTTCAATTCGCAGACAACCGGTACGCTGTTCTATGCAGTGAAAGGCGGGGGGGCCTACATGGAGCCCCTCGACGAATCGGCCGAGCGTGTGCGCATTCAGGTTTCCGCCGCGACAGATCGCAGCACGTTGCGATTCTGCGAGTCGGTCGAATCAGGTCACAGCAAGCAAGACACGGCCGCCATCATCGCCGAGAAATTGGGAATCACAGCCGCTCCCGTCCGCATGGACAGCCAGGCGAAGTACGGCGTCGTGGCTCGCGGTGAGGCTCACGTTTATCTGCGTCTGCCGACCCGGGCCGACTATCGCGAAAAGATCTGGGATCACGCGGGCGGAGTGCTCGTGGTGACCGAGGCGGGGGGCACGGTTACCGACGTGCACGGCAAGCCGTTGGAGTTTACTCACGGGCGGGAACTGACCGCTAATCGCGGGGTGATTGCCACGACCGGCAACATTCACGCGGAAGTCGTGGCGGCGTATGCCGCCGCCGTTTCGTAGCCCGACTCTCCGAGTCGGGTACTCCTCGGAGAAGCACCCGACTCAGAGAGTCGGGCTACGGGTTCGGCTGACGCCTCACCGATTGACGCGTCCGGAACCGCTGCCGTTCATCAAGGCGGTAATTTCCTCGCGCGAGGCATAGTTAAAATCACCTTTGATGCTGTGCTTCAGGCAACTCGCCGCGACGGCATAACGCAGGGCCACCGCGGGGTCGCTGAGGGCCGGTGTCGTCAGTGCGAAGATCAACCCGCCCGAGAACGAATCGCCGCCACCGACGCGGTCAATGATGTTGTGGATCTCGTACGGTTCGTACTTGCCGTCCGGTCCAGTGGGAGCCGCATGGATCTGCTTCGTCTGGGCATCGTAGAGCAACGCGCCCCAGTTGTTGTGGCTGGCGGAAATACTCTCACGCAGGGTAATGGCGACCTTCGACACATTCGGAAAATCGGCCACGATTCGCCGGGCGACTTCTTCGTAAGCCCCGATGTTGAGCTCACCATGTTCGACATCCGTCCCGACCGCCTGAATGCCCAGGGCCAGGTCCGCGTCTTCTTCGTTGGCGATCACCAGATCGATGAAGGGCATCATGCCACGCATGGTTTCTCGGGCCAGCGCGGTGGCCGATTTTCCCGGCTGCCACTTCCACAGCTTCTTGCGGAAATTGAGATCACACGACACGGGAATCCCGCGACGCTGGGCCTCTTGCACCGATGCCAAAGCCGCGCCTGCCGAGATGACACTCAGGGCCGGCGTGATGCCAGTGATGTGGAACCAGTTGGCATCGGCGAAAATCTTGTCCCAGTCATAGGTCGACGCCTGGGCGAGTGAAATCGAACTGAAATCTCGGTCGTAAGTTACGGTGCCACCACGTTGATTGGCACCCGTCTCGACGAAGTACACGCCGAAGCGGCCTTCTTTGCTGCGTTGAATGAGATCCGACCCGACATTGAGCTTGCGCAGTTCCTGTTCAAAACTGTCAGTCAGCGGGTTGTCGGGCAGCGCCGTGACGAACGCCGCCTGCCCCCCTTGAAAGGCGACCGAGACCGCCACATTGACCTCACCGCCGCCGAACGTGACTTCGAGAGTTCCAGGCAGGACCTGCCGCAACCGCATGTACTCGGGCGGACACATCCGCAACATGACTTCGCCAAACGTCACGACTCGCATGGTTGTCTTTCTTAGTAGACCTGATTCAATAGTTGTGTCGTAACCACGCTCGCCAGAGCGTGGGAATTCGTGGTCATCGCTTTGGGTGATGAAAAGGTTGAATTTGGCTCGGATCAAGTTCATCCGAGTTTTGTAATGCTAGTCAACTGCCTAAATTCCCCGAAGGGGATATGTATCATAGCCCAGGGTTGCCCGCTCCAGCGGGCTACCCTGGGTAATGAATTCGGATCGACATTTACCCTGTAAGGGTTACTTCTTCGGTCATCAACGAATCGCGAACAGTAACCCTTACAGGGTAAGACGACCTCTTGGGGGCCATACCCAGGGTAGCCCGCAGGAGCGGGCAACCCTGGGCTATGATGCATAACCCCGTTGGGGTATTTATTCAAAATCGCGACTTGAATATGAAACAGATTTCCGACCAACCTGACTAGCAAAAAACTGCACCTTTTCCCGCTTTTCAACACCCCAGTCATAGCCTACGTTCTGGCGAACGTGGCTACAGAGCGCTATCTCGCCCGAAAGATAGCGAAAACGGGCGATAATCGCCAATCAAGCTTCCGTCCCTTTGAATTCAAAGGACGGAAAGGACATAAGGGACGGAAACGGCTTACACCAACGCCCGAGCGTCCCGCGCAGCCACGATCCATTCGGTAACTTCCGCCAGATCGGGGGGCGTGCCGCCGCGCAGCAGACGCTGGCCGACGGTGGTGTTGATGAAGGTTTGCACTTTTTGCAGTAGCTCGCGTGGGTCGCAGCCGCGCAGTTGCTCGGGGGTCAGCACCTGGCACGCGATCAGAAATTGGGCGTCGTGACCGCGCAGATTGGGGACTCGGCAGACCAGCGTGGCCTGTGCCTGCCATTCACGAATGACGGCCTGTGCGGCCGGGTTTCCCAGTTTGGCCGCAGCCTGTTGAGCATCCACCCGCAGCAAATCGCCGACCGTTTTCACGCCGATGGTGGCGAGACGATCGGCGGTCTTCGGACCAATCGACGGAGCATCCACGACGGGGCTGCTGAGTTCCAGGTAGAAGCGTCGCGACTCGACTTGCGGAGCTGGCGATTGTTCCTGGGGCGATGCTGTGACTGTTGGCTCGACGGCCGCTTGTCGAATGGGCGGCGGACTCATGCGGGGTGTGGCAGGAGCTGGGGTTGGAACAGGAATCGGAGCAGGCGCAGGGGGCGGTTGGACCCCGGAAAACATGCGGAAATCAAAACCGTCAATCTGTCCCGACTGCTTGACGCGTTCCGTGCTTTCCGAGCCTGCGAATTCGTCGGCAGATGGTTCTGGCAGACGGACGTGTGGTGCAGGGACCACCGACCTCGCTGCCGGCTGAACTTGAAAGGTCTTGGCGTGTTGGGGCGGTTGGTTTGCAGGCGGCATTTGCGGGACGGCAGCCGGTTGCGGAACCCGTGTGGGAGTTTGAACGGCTGGCACTGCAGGGACTGTTTTCACGGACATCGGTTGAGGGACAGTTTCAGCCGCGACGGGCACAGAGTCAGCTCCAACAGCAACTCGTTCGCGCTGGGGAACTCGCGGCATCGCTGGCAACGGGCCAAACATATCGGCCGGTGCATCGGGTGTCGCTAACGAGGAACTCAAGCTGTTGACCATACTCGCCGGCAGACTGGGTGGCTGGATGGTAGGCTCGATTTCCGCTGGCCGTTGAAGCTGTTTTTGGAGACGACGCTCTTGCTTGTCGAGATCGCTCCTGGATGGAGGCGCTGGCTCCGCAATCGTCGGACGAGTCTCCGTGGCCAGCTTGATGGCGGACGGAGCGGTCTCAGGCATGGTCAACGGCAATGGTCGCTCACGGACTCCGTCGTCACTTCGATAGTTGGTATTTCCCGGGCTTCCGGGGGGAAGAGCCGATTGTCCGAGGTACGCGCGCACGGCTGACTCTTTGACATAGTCAACCGGGGCCGCGGCGGCCAACGGAGCCATCAGGCAGGCCTCGAGCGGCACGGACGTCCCGCGTGGCGCATCACCCCAATGCGGGGCCGAGACCATCGTTCGTTGATACGTCGCAGGACTGACGGCTTTGGTTGTTTCCCCCCGCGAGGGTGTGCCCGTTCCGTACTGGGTGCCGGTGGCTTTGGCGGGCTGGGCGTCGAGTTGTCGCACCGGGACTTTCAAGACTTCCTGGGCATACAGTTTTCTCACGAGCCGTTCGTCTTCCGGCAAGGCGTCGATCACCTTCCCCTTTTCCTGGACTTCCAGGTAGATGGCTTCGACGATCGCCCGGTCGCGGATGTCGGTCAGCTTCCTCGTCACGTAGTTGATGGGCACCTTCAATGTCTGCAGAAAGACGTGCAGGCTGACGGCCACATCGGGGGGACTCGAGCCGGATTCTTCGAACGCACGCTCCAGCACGCGCGAAAACCCAATCACCGCCATCCCAATCAGACGCGCCAGCCGGTCCTTCATTTCCTGGTCGAGACCGCTCGTCGGATTCTTGATGCCGCGGCTCAGATCGTAGTGGTTCACGCAGACGTCGTAACTTTGATGAGCGGCGATGGCTCCCTGTCGAATGGCCTCTTCCAGCCAGTCAGTGCGGGCCGTCATTTCCCACTCGGGATAGCCGGTCAAGTCGTGTTCCAGGATCGCCTGGAGTTCATCGTAGGATTTGAAAATGCTCCACTCGGCGGGACGATGGACCTTGCCTTCTTCCTCCGTTTGACCCGTGTGAAAGGGCTGAAACGGGTCGGTGAAATAGTGGCTTAGAACGCCCGCGCTATAGACTGCGTCCGGCCAGTCACCCTGGGTCAAAGCGGCGACGGTCTTCTGATACCAGTGGCGGGCCGATGCCGTGGCTCCGCCCCAGAAACCGTCCTCGACATGCAGCACGTGGTTCTTGAAATCTTTGAACTCGTTGTCGGGAGCCTTGGACCCGATCAGATATTGCTCGCTGTTGGCGAGAAAGAGATTAACCCAGAGGTCAGCCTGGGGCCCTCGTACGAACCGCAAGGCATCCAGCGCCAGCTTATGATGCGTGCTGGTGCAGCGACTCGAAAAAATGATTCTCCACAACAACGACATAATCGCGACTCCATTCGCGGCAACCATCGGCCCGGAAATCCATTCCGGAACACATTCCGCGGGGAGTGTATCCGCGATCCCGCCTCAACGGGAATATCAGGTTGTAAATCATTTGCAGAGTGTTGGTTACGGCACAAAGGCATTCAGACCACGGCCATTTGAATGACCTGCTCGATCTCGGTATTCCTTCGTGTCCTTTGTGACCTTCTGTAGAAAGAACTGAAATTTGAACAGAAGGCCACAAAGGACACGAAGAAATGCGGAAGAAAAGGAAAGCTTATGTATTCTCGTAAAATCACGAAAAATGGATGAGGGGCAGTTCATACGTGTATCGGGAAGGTAGATTGGGTAAGATTTGAAGGTTCACAGTAAGATTGTTTTGAGCCCCAACGGGGCGCGCCCCTTCAGGGTTTCAACTCACTGCTCGTTAGGCGGATTCGTTATGGCGGTCTTCAAAGAATTGGTCGCGCTCGATTGGCCGACCGAGTTCGTCGTTGAGTACACCGATGGTACGACAGAGCGACTACTTCGCGGGCAAGGCATCGCCCTCACGCCGGCTGGAGACGATCCGGAAGGCTGTGGTGGCTTTTCCGCAGAGTTGCCGGCGAAATCTGGTAAAACTCAGAAACGAATTGGCAGGCATGTCCGCTTTACCGAATTGCGAAGCATCCATGCTCCCGATGGTCACCGGCTCTGGCCAGTTAGTTAACCTATGGCGTTGCCCTAGGCTGGCCTAGCGCGCTCCTTTGGAGCTTTAGTTCAACTTCAAACTCACGTCTAACTTGTCCGCATCATTTGTCCCCCACGGAGTTTCCAAATGACCCACCTGCCTGCGAATTGGTCCTTGAAAAACTCATTGACTTTGGTCGTGCTGGGAGCAATCTGCCTCTTGATGGGATGTGGACAGGATCCCGCGGGACAAGTCAAACCGGTCCAGCCGGGGGGAAATGTTGCCGGCGCTGGCGAGGCACCGGATGGCCAGGCCGCAGCCGGTGCTGATCAACCGGCCGCGAAGACTCCCTTGATCCGCGGTTTGTCGGGGATGTTGGATAGCAATCCTGCCCTCGAAGAGGACGCGAAGGGGCCGCTACGGAGCCAACTGCAGCAGGCGGACGACATGCTGTCCAAAGCCAAGGATCAAAATCGCGCCGCGTTACGTCAGGTCAACCGCCAACAACGAGTCCGCCGGAGCGATTCCCCCAACATCGTGATGATCATCGCTGACAATCTGGGGATCGCCGAATTGAATTGCTACGGTGAATCGGAAATCAAGACTCCGAACATCGATCAACTGGCCAAGCTGGGAACCCGGTTCAACCAGTTCTATGCGGGCAGTCCCTATCCGATTGCCGCCAGTTGGTGCCTGGCGACAGGACGGCGGCCCGATGAAGCCGGCGTCTGGTCCAAGGCCGTCCCTGTGTTGCGGTCCGAAGACCTGACCATTGCCGAGACCATGTGGCAGGCCGGATATACCACCGCCATGTTCGGAGACTGGGGAGTCCTCGGTCCTCAGGGGGCGGCGATGCCGGTTCAACAAGGGTTTGATGAATGGCTGGGCGCGTTCGGTCCCATCGACAAGGTGCAACCGTTTCCCGCCACCGTGATGCACAATGAGAAGTCTCTCAAGCTGACCAAGAACGCGGCCGGAGCCCAGGGACAACGGGCTCAGGAATTTTACGTCTCCGAAGCGGCCGATTTTCTGGCGCGGCACTATAAACAGCGACCGATGTTCGTCCAGGTTTACTTGTCGACCGCAGCGACTCCCGAAGCTCCCGATCGCGCGGCAGCCATCGCGCGATTGGATCAAGATGTGGGCACATTGCTGAAGAAACTCGAAGAAATCAAGCAATTGTCGAGCACGATCTTGATCGTGACGAGCGCCACAGCTGGGCCGGCGGAAGCTCCCGCGAAGAGCAACGAGCCAACCTCAGTTGCTTTGCGAGGCGGTCCGGGTGATCTCTACGAAGGAGGCCTCCGAGTCCCACTGATCATCAGCGGCACCCGACGCATTCCGGCCGGGCAGACTGCAGTAGTCTCGGCAGCGTGGGATCTCGCCCCGACCGTGTACGATCTGGTCGCCGCCCAGCAGCGTCCGGTGCGTAAGTCGGGACAGTCGCTGCGGCAGTTCATTCATGCCACTGCCAAACTGCCGACGCGGTTCCTCTATTGGGAAGCCGATCACGGCAAGCTGGAGATCGCCGCCCGCTGGCAAAACTGGAAAGTCGTCCGCAACGCCGACCAGAAGACCTTCGAACTCTATGACCTCGCCGCCGACCCCAGCGAAAAACAGGATGTCGCCGCCCAGCATCCCGAGGTCATCGCCGAGATCCAGAAGCGAATCACACCCTCGAACGAGCAAGCCAAACGCTAATTCATAGGCGAGCGTCCGGCGTAAGCCGGATGGTTGTTATACGAGAATTAGCAACCATTCCACGTCACGTAAACGTGTGATCCAGCTCAATCAATAAATCTTGTTCGGGTGCCACTGGCTCTGCCAGTGCTTTGCAGGACAGCGTGCAGACAACTCGGCACTGGCAGAGCCAGTGGCACCCGATCGAAGAGATATTGATTGATTTCGTCTGCCCGTTTAGATGACGTGGAATAGTCATAATCACCGTCTAACAACCATCCGGCTTACGCCGGACGCTCGCCTTGTCGAACGTGTCGGCGAGCGTGTGGTGAACAAGGTCGGCTAAGACGCTACAATCTGTTGTGCGTTGCTACTTCGACCCGTTCCTACCGATTCGCGACATCTTGAGATCATGACTGACACGGGCGGCAATCGTAATTCGGCCTGGGAATCGCTGGTGCGGGCCTTGGGGCCATTCCTGGCCTTGGCGATTGTGATCACATTTTTTGGACTGGCCGATCGTGGCTTCAATGGGACCGATGCCCGATTCCTCACGCTGCACAATGCCCGTACGGTCTGTACTCAGACGGCGGTGGTCGGAGTCGCGGCATTGGGGATGACGGTCATCATCATTGCCGGCGGCATCGACCTGTCGGTCGGCACGGCGATCGCCTTATCGGCCACCGTCCTGGCGTGGCTGTTGACTCACGGCTATCCGGCACATTTCGCTGTCACCGGTTGCCTGCTGACCGGCTGCGTCGCGGGAGCCTTGAATGGCTGGTTGATCAGCGCCCTGCGAGTCGTCCCGTTCATCGTCACTCTCGGCACCATGACGTTGTTCGTGGGACTCGCCAAGATGCTGGCGAACGACACGACGATTCGCCCGAAACCGGGGATGGTCCCGACCTGGCTGAGCAGCCTTCTGACAACCTCCGGCAACGCCCTCTACATGGGAGTTCCGCTGGGTCTGGTGCTCGTGCTCGCCTTTGCATTGATTCTGGCCTTCATCTTGAAATTCACAGTCTTCGGCCGGCACGTTTATGCCCTGGGCTCGAATGAAGCGACGGCCCGGCTGTGCGGAATCAACGTGTTTGCCAACCGCATGGCGGTCTATACGCTTGCAGGGTTATTTGCGGGGATGGCGGGCGTCTACCAGTTCGCCCGACTGAGCGTCGGTGAACCCACCGCCGGGGCCGGTCTGGAGTTGAAAATCATCGCCGCCGTCGTCATCGGTGGCGGCAGCCTGAGCGGCGGTCGAGGGACCGTTTCGGGAACCTTGGCGGGCGCCATCATGATCAACGTGATCAACAGCGGCTGCACTCAACTGGGCCTCGGCAATTCGCTGTGGGACATCATGCTCGGGGTGACAATCATCGCCGCAGTCACATTCGATCAATGGCGGCAATCGTAGGCCACCGACGCCGTGGCAGACGCTGCTAGCGTCTGCGTTCCGACGCTGGCAGCGTCTGCCACGGGGGTTAACCCTATGACTTCCCCTGCTTGGGCGTCGTCGGCTGGCTGATTTTTTTCAGCTCCTCCTGAGCCGCCTTCAAGCGATCATCAACCATCTGGTTGGCCATGATTTGCCGCTGCCAGTACAGGCATTCGGATGCCAGAGCACGGCCGGCGTCGGACTGCGAAGTTCCTTGTGACGTGACCACTTTTTGAAATCGGACCAGCGCGCCGGCATAGTCGTGTTTCAGATAAAGGATCCGGCCCATGAAATAGTCGGCCACCGCAGGGTTGCTGAATTTCGCCTGATGCTTATTCAACTCTTGCTCGGCAAGTCCCGGGGCATTGGCTTCAATCGGCGTGCGGATCACCATGTTCAAACAGGCGGCCCGGACTGCCGTCACCTTTGTTTGGGCAATCACCTTATTCAAGACGACCAGGGCCTCGGGCAACCGCTTGTTCTTCACGAGATAATTGGCGTGCCGGGCGATGAAGTCGGGGTTGTCCGGATGTTTTGCCACCAGAGCCACCAATTCGCGTTCACGTTCGGGCTTGGGATCACAACGCAACAAGGCCTCCGCCAGCAGCAACTCCAGGCCCGGCTGATTCGGCGCCCCCTCCAGTGCCTTGTGCGCCGCTGCCAGCGCCTCTTCATTGCGCTTCAGCAGCAGTTCCATTTTGACCTGCAATTCCGGCAGATCGGGAGCTTCCGGGGTGAGCGTTTGGACTCGCTGAAACAGATGCTGCGCCGGCTCTACCACTTTGGCTTTCACCGCAATCGTCAGCAGCTCGCGGATGAATCCGGAATCATTCGGTGCGGCCGCTTCCAGCTTCTTCAGTAGCTGCCGGACGTCGGCATCCTGTTCGGTGGTCACGGCGTGCTGCAGCGCCTGAAACATGAACTCGGGAACCTCATCCACCAGAGTCAGTCCCAGCTTGAATGATTTGACCGCCCCTTGCAGATTCTGCTGCGCAACGAACGCCCGAGTGGCGAAGAACGCAATCGCTGGAGACGACGGATGCACGTCGTACAGCTCGATCAGATGTTGCGCGGCACCCGGCTTGTGAGCCGCCAGATCCAACAGCGACTGATACGCCTTGTATTTGACTTCTTCCGGCGAGATCGACAGGGCCTCATCAATCTGCTCGCGGGCGGCCGCTCGCTCCCCTTTGGCCTGCAGGGCGACGGCTTTCAAGTAATGCCCCTCGGCGGAATCTTCCTTCACGAGTGCGTCAATCGCGAGTTGCGGCCGATTGAGCTGTAAATGCTTCCGAGCAATTTCCACTTGGGCAGTCGGCAGATGGCGATTACAGCCGCTGGGAATTGTGGCCAGCAAGAGAATCAACAGGCATCCGAAGAAAGAGCACCCCTGTCGCACGACGTGACGCGGCTCGAAGCCGTCGCGCGATACCCGTCGGACATTGACGCCTAAGCAAGACATTTCGTAACCCCAACATTCCCGGTGAGCCGCTCACATCCTTGATCGGCTCACATTGTAGCAACCGAAGGCGTTTGGCCAAAATAGCAGCATCCCGCCGTAGGATAGGCCCAAGTTGGACTGCGACCTCACTGCCCGATAACATAGACGCAGTACTGGCCGAATGGCCCCGGACGAGGTGCGACGTACCCGGTGAAGACAAGACGACGCTCTGCCAATAGGGGTGTCAGCATGGCTTGGATTCTCGTCATTATCGCCGGGTTGCTGGAATCGGGCTGGGCCATTGGCCTGAAATATACCGCAGGCTTCACCAAACCGATCCCGAGCCTATTCACCGCCGCAGCGATCATCCTGAGCCTGTTTCTGCTCTCCATCGCTGCCCGGTCGCTGCCGATCGGTACCGCGTACGCGGTATGGGTGGGAATCGGTGCCTTGGGCGCGGCGATCCTGGGAATCGTCTGGCTGGGAGAACCGGCGACACCCGCGCGAATCTTTTTTCTCGGGCTGCTGCTGGTGTCGATCGTAGGTTTGAAGGTAACTGCGGGGCATTGATTCAGATGCCCGATAAGTAGAGACGCCGGGTGCCACTGGCTGTGCCAGTGCTTTGCCGGATGGGCTGTCACCAGACCACCAGCACTGGCCGAGCCAGTGGCACACAATCTAAGAGTCTATTGATTGATCGGGGCGCTCTTGGCGATGTTCGATTCGAGGCCACCTCAGTAGAATGTCCCGCACGATGTCTGCGTCTCTCTTCGTCGCCTGTCACCAGAGGATACTTCTCGATGCCACAACCTCAGATTCGCTTTCGGCCCTTGTCCGTGCTGGTTCTCATCTGCGGATTTGCCCTGCAGGTGACTCATCTGCCCGCGCAAGACGCCTTCCCCAAGGGTGAAGTCACCAAGCACACGTTCGATCAAAGCAAGATCTTTCCCGGCACTGTCCGCGAATATTCGGTCTACGTCCCCAAGCAATACGATCCGGCTCATCCGGCCTGCGTCTATGTCTGCCAGGATGGAGTCCAATACAAGGCCCCGGAGGTGTTCGATGAACTCATTGCCAAGAAAGAGATCCCTGTCCTGATTGGCATCTTCGTGACGCCTGGACTGGTGAAGGCGACTTCAGATCAAGCCCTGCCGCGCTTCAATCGCAGCTTCGAATACGACGGACTCGGCGACAACTACGCGCGGTTCCTGATCGAAGAAATCCTACCGCTGGTCGAAAACCAAAAGACATCCGACGGCCGCGAGATCAATTTGTCTCCGCGAGGCAACGACCGCTGCATCGCCGGTGCCAGCAGCGGAGCCATCGCCGCCTTCACCGCCGCCTGGGAACGGCCGGATGCCTTCCGCCGGGTCTTCAGCACTATTGGTACCTATGTCGGCCTGCGTGGCGGGAATGTTTATCCGACACTCATCCGCAAGTACGAACCCAAGCCGTTGCGGATCTTCCTGCAGGACGGCAGTGCCGACCAGAACATCTATGGCGGTGACTGGTGGATGGCCAATCAAGAGATGGAACGTTCACTAACGTTTGCTGGGTATGAAGTCAATCACGCCTGGGGCGATGGCGGCCACAATGGCAAGCACGCCACAGAAATCTTCCCCGATGCCATGCGTTGGATCTGGAAGGATTGGCAAACCGAAATCAAGGCGGGCCGCGGTTCGCCCCAGTTGCAGGACATTTTGCTCCCCGGCGAAGAGTGGAAGCTGGTCTCCGAAGGCCACAAGTTTACCGAAGGTCCGGCGGTGAATGCTCAAGGGGAAGTCTTCTTTAATGACGTACCGGAAAGCAAGACTTATAAAGTCGGCCTCGACGGAAAGATTAGTACGTTTCTAAGCGACACCAAACGCGGCGACGGGCAGGCATTCGGTCCCGATGGCCGGCTGTACGCGGTTGCCGGCGGAGCCGATCAGATTGTCGCTTATGACGCTGCCGGCAAGGCCACGGTGATTGCCGACGGCTTCCGCGGGAATGATCTTGTGGTGCGACACGACGGCAGTGTGTACGTCACCAATCCCGGTTGGAACGGTACCGATCCCAGCCAGGTGTGGTACATCAGCCCGAAAGGTGAGAAGAAGGTCGTCGATACGGGCCTCAAGTTCTCCAACGGCCTGTGCGTCTCGCCCGATCAATCGCTGTTATACGTCGCTGACAGTCGCACGCATTGGGTCTTCAGCTATCAGATTCAACCCGACGGATCATTGGCTCACAAGCAGAAGTACTTCCACCTGCATGTACCCGACACGGCCGAAGACAGCGGCGCCGACGGCATCCGAGTCGACCGCGATGGCCGAGTCTACGTCGCCACCCGGATGGGACTCCAGGTCTGCGATCAACCTGGCCGCGTGAACTGCATTATTCCGACCCCGAACGGCAAAGTCTCCAACCTGACCTTCGGCGGTCCGGAACACAATGTGATCTTCGCCACATGTGGAGATAAGGTCTATCAACGCAAGGTCAAGGTGAAGGGAGCCCCCAGCTATCTGCCACCGAACAAACCAGGTAATCCGCGATTGTAGGCCATAATTCATGTAGAAGAAGTCGTAAGACTTCGTAAGCGTTTCTAAGGAGTGTCGTCACAGGCTCGAATGCCGTCCCTGTCGGGACTTAGGAATGCTAAATGACGGAACCCGACAACACGACACAACCCCCATCCGTCCGGCGTGGCCGCTGGCTACTGCCGGCGGTGGGATGCGTGTTGTTGGTCGCCATCTCGGGCATACTACTAAGTGGCGGCATCGGACAAGTCAGTTCGGCGATCTTCGAGTTTCTCATTGCCGCGCTGACACAACTCCGGCAGGCACAAATTGAACATCCTGCTGCAGTCTATCTCGGAGCGTTCGTGCTCTATGTCGTCGTCGCCGGCCTGTCATTGCCCGGGGCTGCCGTCATGACTCTGGCCTATGGCTGGATGTTCGGCTTCTGGCCGGCGTTAATCTTAGTCAGTCTGTCATCCACGACCGGGGCCACCGTCGCGTTCCTCATGAGCCGGTATCTGCTGCGCGATGTAATTCAACACCGCTTCGCTCAGCAGTTGGCGGGAATCAATGCGGCGTTTGAACGTGAAGGAGCATTCTATCTCTTCACACTGCGGTTAATTCCCGCGGTTCCATTTTTCGTCGTCAATGCCGGCATGGGGCTGACCCCGATCTCGGTCAGGACATTTTGGTGGGTGAGTCTGCTCGGTATGCTGCCGGGGACGATGCTGTATGTTTACGCCGGGACATCTTTACCGGGACTCGATGAGCTGAAAAATCCCTCGGTGACTAAGATCTTGAACCCGCAGTTATTAATAGCGTTCACCGTCTTAGGATTGTTTCCTTTATTAGTTAAGAAGATTGCCGCAAGATTCATACGACCTTCCGATAGATAAGTAACCAATGTTTGAGTCGGATGCGCATGGCACCCGGGAGGGCTCTTGAAAGATATTTCGATATGACGGGAGGGCGAGGCTCCGGCCGAGCCGAATACGAGCATTAGCTCGGCGGACGCAGGAGGCATGGAACGAATGCCTCCGGCGGACGCCGACCTGCGGTCGCCTTAGGCTCGGCGGGAGCCTCGCCCTCCCATCGACTTGCAATCGTGTGCGTTGTCGTTGTACTCATCGGTTTTAATCTCACCATAATCGTAGGCACCAATGGCGCTGAACCCCATTAGTCCGTTGGATGAATTCAATCGGCAACTTCTGTCGCACGTCCATCCGTCCGACTGGGTGAACCCTCAACCCACCGGACGTTATAACCTGGTCGTGATCGGGGCTGGCACGGCGGGATTGATCACCGCAGCGGGGGCGGCTGGATTAGGGGCCAAAGTCGCGCTGATCGAGCGCGACCTGATGGGGGGCGACTGTCTGAATGTCGGCTGCGTCCCATCGAAAGCGTTGCTCCGTGCGAGTCGTTGTGTTGCCGAGATGCGCCGCGGCCGCGAATTTGGCCTGCGTTTTGGCTCGCCCCCGCAAGTCGATTTCTCCGAACTGATGACGCGGCTGCGACGACTGCGAGCAGGCCTGAGTGCCCACGATTCGGCCGCCCGGTTCCAAAGTCTGGGAGTCGATGTCTATCTGGGAGATGGGCGATTCATGTCGCCCGATACGATTCAAGTCGGCGACCGCACGCTTAACTATCGCCGCGCCGTCGTCGCCACCGGCGCGCGGGCGACGCGACCGTCGGTGCCCGGTTTGGACGAGGTGGGATATCTCACTAATGAATCCGTGTTTAATCTCACCGAATTACCGCGGCGACTGGCCGTGATCGGTGCCGGGCCGCTTGGTTGCGAGCTCGCCCAGGCATTCGCAAGACTTGGTTCGCAGGTATGGTTGATCGACAAATACGACCAGATTCTGCCGAAAGAGGATCCGGAAGCGGCGCAGATTCTCGCTGCGGCTTTTCGGCAGGACGGCGTACAGATGGTTGCGAACGCGACAGTCGAAACGGTATTTCGCAATGGTCCCGATCAGGTCCTGCAATGTCGAGTTGGCGATCATGCTGAGGAGATTCGAGTCGACGCCATCCTGGTCGGCGTGGGGCGAACACCGAATGTCGACGGCTTAAACCTGGAAGGGGTGGGCGTCGCGTTTGACCCGCGGAAGGGAGTTCAGGTGAATGATTCGCTCCGCACGACGAATCCTCGCATCTATGCTGCGGGGGACGTCTGTTCGACTCATAAATTCACCCACGCGGCTGATTTCCAGGCCCGTATCGTCATTCAGAACACACTGTTCTACGGACGCGGCCGAGCCTCGGCCCTGACGATTCCGCGTTGCACGTATACGTCGCCGGAGATCGCCGCAGTTGGATTGGATGAACAGTCCGCTCGCGAGCAGGGCATCGCCATCAACACCTTCACCCAGCCGCTCGACAAAGTCGATCGAGCTGTTTTGGACGGCGAAGAGCAGGGATTTGTGAAAGTCCACGTGCGACAGGGGACGGACCAGATCCTGGGAGCGACGATCGTTGCCGCCCATGCCGGCGACTTGATTTCTGAAATCAGCGTGGCGATGGCCGGCAAGGTGGGACTTAAGCGGCTGGCCAGTGTCATTCATCCCTATCCAACGCAAGCCGACGCCATTCGCAAACTGGGCGACGCCTACAACCGCACGCGTCTGACTCCCTTCGTGAAGCGGATGTTCGAACGTTGGCTCAAGTGGACTCGGTGAAATTTATGAAGTTTTTAGCCACAGAAGGACACAGAAGAAGCACAGAAAATAGATGCAAATCAGGGATTTATTTCTGTGTTTCTTCTGTGTCCTTCTGTGGCTAGAAATCCCCCTCTTTAAGGGGCAGATTTCACGCAGCGAAACCCCGTATGCCTGAGGCCGCTATCGGGCGTGCCCTTCATGCGGGCAGAGATCCGATAGCCGGTGCAATAGTTGACGTTGCACATGAAGGAACCGCCGCGCTGCACGCGCTTGGGCATGCCGGGTTCATTCGGATCGTGGCTGTGGTCGGGGCCCTGAGGATTCTTTCTTGGGCTGAAGGCGTAGTAGTCCGGCAGATACCAGTCGCTGCACCATTCCCACACGTTGCCCGACATGTCATAGAGGCCATAGCCATTCGCCGGGAACGATTTGACCGGCGACGATTCCGGGAAGCCGTCGAGGTTTTCATTCTTGTAGGGGAACTCGCCCTGCCAGACGTTGTGCATCCATTTGCCAGCCGGCAGTTGATCGTTCCCCCAGGGATAGGCCCAATCGGACTTGCCGCCATGTGCCGCGTATTCCCATTCGGCCTCTGTGGGCAAGCGTTTTCCTGCCCACTTCGCATAGGCGGTGGCATCGTCCCAGTTGATATGGACGACGGGATGATCGAGCTTGTCGGCGACGTTGGAATCGGGCCCATCGGGATGAGCCCAGTTGGCACCTTTGACGTAGCCCCACAGTTGATATGGCCACTGGTGATGACTTTTGTCGATTTTTTTCCCGGTGTATTGATAGGTGAAGCAGATCGAACCCGGCTTGAGGTTCTCCGGATCGATCTGACTGAAATCGACGCCCGGCAAGTCTGCCGCAGTCGGAGTCTTTTCCGCCAGAGTCACATACTTGGTCACTTGAACGAATTTCTGGAAGTCACGATTGGTGACTTCGGTCGCATCCATCCAGAAACCATCGAGCGCGACTTCGTGTTCGGCCCGCTCGTCTTCGTGCTCACCTTCGGCGTTGCCAATCAGAGTGACTCCACCCGGGATCCACGCCATTCCGGGCGGTGTCTTTCCCGGTTCCCTAACAATCAGTGCGGCATCTTCGGGTCGCCGCTGGGCAGTCGTCTTCGCTAACGCAGGAGCAGTGGGAGTGGCAACGTCTTCCCCGGCGGAATTCTTCTTGCTGTTGGAAACAGTCTGGGAATTGCCAATCCAGAAGGCTCCGACGACGAACAAGCCCGCTACCAACACGCTGAGCCAGAGGGGCATTTTTGAGGATTGATTGACTGCCATGAGTCTCAACACTTCCAGTCTCAAGATGAAAAGTCGACGGCAACACCGCTATCCTAGGGATTCAATCTCCCGCCGAGTTAATTATCCTGCTAACCACCGGCGCCACAATCTCCGCCGCGAGTTTCTGTCCCTCATCGTTCCAATGATTATCGCCGCCGCGAAAATACAGCCGCTGGGCGTCCGATTTCGAAAAGGGATCGAACAGATTGACCACGGGCAATTGTTGTTCTCGTGCGGCATCGGCGAAGAGCTTACTCAAGGCCTGCGGCTCGTAATCGGGATATTTTTCACGATCAATCTGGCAGAAATCGTAGTCTTCAATTAGATCGCCTGGTGAGGGGATGACCATCACCAATAGTTGGGTCTGGTTCTGTTTGCAGACTTGGTGAATGCGTTCCAAAATGCGAGCAAATAAACGCTGTTTGTATTTCGCTGACTCACACCCCGGCGTCAGGCTGATGTCGGCATCATAATGATCCGCCTGCAGATCGTGAACGACGGAATCGCCCTTGGTGATGTATTCGTCGTACTCGGCGAGGCATTGCAGTCGCCAGCGTTCCATATAGGATTCGACCACGCCACCACGCGACTGCAGGCCCCGAATCGCGTTTCGGGCCAGCTTCCATAGCGTCGGTTCGTAACGGCCACGGCTGCCGGGATGCTGGCAGTCAGGGGCTCGACTCCAGGTGTTGGCGACGAGGTTCCCCTCCGCATCCAGGCGAAACAATTTGTTCCGCAACAGATCGCCACAATCGTTATCAGCGAACAGCGAGAGCACAACCGCTTGTGGCTTCAATCGAGGCAGTTCGGTTTCCATACGCAATAGCAATTGATCGGGGCCAAACCCATTCGTGCCCGCGTTGATGACGCCGACCGACTTCCCGGTTTGCTGTTTGAGATCCTCGCGTAATCGCTCGCAAAACGTCTGTTCGAATTGCGAGTATTCCGCTTCGATGAACGAGTCGCCGTACACGATGATCCGTGGCTCGGTCGCTGTTTCTGGAATCTCCGGGCCGCGAAAACCCAAGCTATTGATGGAGACCGTCGATGTCTGTCCGCCGTTGATCGAAGTTCGCCGATAGTTCTTTTTCGAGTTCGGTACCGTGTGATATATCGTCCGGTCGTCCCAGTCATAAATCGATGACGAGACTGGCGACATGAACACACTGCAGCCGATTTCCGCCAAGCCCAGCGTCAGCAGGCCCATGCCACTCATCAAGAGCAGCAAGAGATTTACCTTCCGCGGCAACAGGCAGAGACCGGCAAGCAGCACTCCCAGGCACACGCCCGCCAAGGCCGCTTTGCTAAGTTGAGGCAGCGTGTGATCGGCCAGCGCCTGCATCACAGGCACGAACGCCGCCACGAGCCCCGCCAGGAGCAGCGTCGCCCGGCGGACCGGTAATGCGGACAGTTTGCTAGCAGGCATGATGAGCGATCAACGACTACCCCGCAGCCCCCATCCCAAAGAACACCTGGCTCTTCAGGAACCGATACAGCCAGTAGTCTTCGGGAATCTCCTCACCTGGCAGATGGTGGCTCGAACGAGGTGTGCAGGCCCCGAGCTCCGCGTAAGCATCGCGGGTCGAAAAATCCTTGGCGCCCATGTCCGAGATGTAGTTCTTCAACTCGACCGGACTTTCCAGAATCACACAGCCCTTGGTGCGATCCTTCACGAAACTCTGGAAGCCGCGGAGGAACTCGCTCTCGTTGATTGTCTTAAACAGGTCGCCGCCGTTGTCCTTGATCGTATCACGAGCGAACGACAATGCGGGACAGATCTCAACACCGCCACGCGGATTCACGTGGAAGCCCAGGCCGGTCGCTGCGGGGCAGAAGGCTTCGCCTTTGGCCGTCCAGTAGGTGTCGATGATGAAGATCGGATGCTTCTTCCGCTGTCTGAGCAAGCGTTTGCGGATCTCAATCAGCTGCTCTTTCGAGACGCAGTATTCGGTATGCGGCTCGGCACCCATCGGACGATAGACGTAGTACCAAATATACATGGCTCCGCGATCGATGAACCATTGCAGGTACTCGTCCGACAGGACTTCATCCATGTTCTGGCCAGTGATGGTACACGCCGTCCCGAAGATGATCTTGTTCTTCTGGAGCAGTCGCATTCCCTGCTCGGCCGCGGCAAACACACCGGCACCGCGGCGCTTGTCGTTGTTCTCCTCATTGCCGTCGATGCTGATCAACGGGGTCACATTGCCGAGTTCACGCAACCGCTTAACGTTGGCCTCGTTGAACAGCATGCCGTTCGTGATGACCTGGAAGTAGCAATCGCGGTGCTTGGCGAAAATGTCGAGCAGCTTGGGGTACACCATCGGCTCGCCACCCAGCAGCGTGTAGTAATGCGCCTTCTGTTTCTTGCCCTCGGTGATGATCGTGTCGAGCTCATCCTCGGGCAGGTAGTAGCCGATTCCTTCCTTCTCGACCCAGCAGCCATGACAGCGCAGGTTGCACTTGTTGGTGAGCGCAATAAACATGAACGGGGGATAGAGTTCATTATTGCGCAGACGTCGCTTATAGGCCCAGACGGCGCGCATTCCCTTGTAGCACAGCAGATAAGCCGCTTTCATCGCCAGTCGCGGCGAGATCTCGGTCGCCACTCGGTAAGCCACGCGCGGAATCACAAACGCCATGAGACGGTCTCTCCGATGAAATTCGAAATACTGAGCCAATGGATTCTACCACAACTGTGGCTGTGACTCGACTGATTGAGGGAAATGCCTAATGTCTAATTGCCTAATGTCTAAAAGGAGGCGATCAAGCGCAAGGGATTTGTGTACCAATTTCTCAAATGAAGTCGCAACGCAACTCCTTTTAGGTATTAGTCATTAGACATTAGTCATTTGCCGCTTACGGCAACTTGTCCACCCCCACCACCGTACTTTCCGCCGCCGGCAACCGACGAATCAAGTAAATCATCAACGGCTGAGCACTCCCGGGGCTTTGATAACTCCAGATCTCGTTGACGATGCCGCGGGCCGCGATGCGTGTGGTTGTGGCGGGAACTCCCAGGCTGCGTTGGACTTGTTTCGCCGTCATGCCGATTTCCACGCGGCCATCCTGCAACGCCTGCTCCAGGCGGCCTTGTGGAATCGCTCGGAATTCCGCGTCCGTGATCCACTTGTCGCCGTTGCGCCGATATCCCAGCTTGTTCATGCGCTCGACCAATTCGGCCGACCCGGGATGCAATTCGGCCGCCTGGCGGATCAATCGCAGCTTGGTTTGAGGCTGTTTCAGTAGCTCTTCGTATTGATCGGCGAGACTCATTAAACCTTCAATGTCGTCGCCAGCCAGGCGCTTCTGTTTCGATCTCAGCCAGGCCTCGATCGCGATTTCTCCCAGCCGGGGCTGTTTGCGGTCGACGTAATCCTGCCGCAGCTTCAGCACTTCCCCCCGAGTCATATTCTCGACATTCAGCGCCCGGCGTTCCAGAACTTTGTCGCGGTAGGTTTCCGCCTTGGAATGAAACTCGGGCAGTTGTTCGTCGATCTTCTCGGCAATCTCAAACCCGTTCTGAAAATCGGGCGACAGTTGCCGTTCCAGCCGGGCCAGTGCCAGACTGCTCCACAGCAGGCGATGCAGCGTCGGCCGCTCGGGGGCTTTGGTCTCGGCATAGACCGTTTGCGGATCCAGGAGATAACGCTGCCGCAGTGCCGGATTGTCGACCTTCAACGGAGTCGTCGCCCCCGGCAGATCCTGCTCCATGTCGGTCACGAGCTGATCTTCCGCGGCCTGTTCGGGTTTCTCGAGGATTGCCTTGCGACGCAGGACATAGGCATCATGGACCAGTTCCTGACGCACGGTGTCGGGCACCCCCAATTCGGTCGAACGAACGGCCAACGCCATCCGTGCCCGATGGTCCTCAGCGGTTAATTGCCGGCGTTCGATGTCGAAGCCTTTACGTTTGCAATCCTGGGCTTTCTCCAGCAGCACCGAGTCGTCATAGAACTTGCCGCGCCCTTCGACCCAGGCCGCCAGGGCATACCATTGGGCCGGTTCGGTCCGTTTGATGTCCCGTTCACGAACCTCGTACTGTTCGAGATCGTTGGGAACTTCTTCCACCGTCTTCACTTGAAACACGAACTTCGAGTCGACCTTCTCCAGCGTTCCCGTCAGCCGCAAATTGGCCCCGCGACGTTCCAACTTGGGGGGCTTCGTCAGGGGCTTGAAGGTGACCGTGGAATTCTTGAGCTTGATCAACGTGTCATCGTACGCCTGCCGCCGACCTTCCACCGTGGTTTCCAGTCCGACCCAACGGTCCCGAACTTCTTCGAATTCCTGGACGGGGAAGACGCGCCCGGCGGCCGACAATGATTGCGGCAAACAAAGGCAGCAGACAAGGATGAGCCCGAGCCGGAGCGTGAAGGCTACTTTCTGGTTTTCACTCATTCGGTAATCCCCAGTAGCTGACCTTGTATCTTCAACGTTGTCCGACTGCTTTCATCCAGGGTTCCGCCCAAAGTCGAATACACGTCCGCATTGGTCCAGAGGCACAGTGATTCCTTCTTCAGGACAATTTCCAGCCCTTGATCCGTGCCATTTCCCAAGGGGCGAACGTCTTCCAATTGCCCGGCCAGAATCACGTGGGTCGGGGGCGTCGAGCCCAGCACTCGAGACCAGGCCGCCAGGTCACCGCTAATCTGCAGCGGTTCGGCCCCCGGTATCAGGGGCACGGAAAATCGCCATTGGGGCGGATCGCCGGTGGTAAGCTGCAGAGCATTCGTCTCCAGCAGAAACCAGCGACCCTCGTGACTCTGCTTGATCGATTGCTGCCAATTGGCGGGCGAGATCTTTCGCGCGCCGCGAACGTCGCTGATCAGCTCGAACAGACCGCTCAATGACAGACCATGAGCGGCAGCCGCTTCGCGTGCCAATTGCCGGACCTGCCGAGCTTCCCGGTCGTCGCGCCCCAGCAAGTCTAGCGCGGTGACCGCTCGTTGCAATTGCAGATCGGCCGAGTCGAAATCCGATCCCGCCAGAGCTGTCCGACCGGCCTTGGACGCTTCCGCAAATGTCACCACTGCCTGCCCCACGGCCCGACGGTGCGCCACCCACCATCCCGCCAGCGTCACGACTCCCAGCATCCCGACGGCAATCAGCCTTAACGGAGTCACAATCGGGCTGCGTTGCGCGGTAAATTGTGGCTCACGAGGGGCGGCCTGGGATGGCTTCGAATCTGTTCGAGTCGATTTCTTGGATGCTGGCTCGGCCTGCTTGGCTTTCCCCTCACGTTGCGATCCCCGCTTGGGAATCGGCGGCGGAGTCCGCACTTCTTCTTCATCGGCGACTTCGCGCTTCAGGACGGGCTTGGGAGGCTTCTTCTTTGGCGTGCGGACTTTGGGCCGGGGATAGGGGCTGACCGGCAGGACACAGATTTGATAGCGACACTCGCGACAGACGGCCACGTGCATCCGTTGCCCGCGGATCCCGGTGACGGTATTCCCACAGCGGCAGGTCAGCGAAAACTCCACCGGCTCGGCCTCGGCCGGTTCGCTCCCCTGCAATACGCGTGAAAACCAGCCTGCCATATCGAATATCCGGCCGACCCCGCAAGGGGGTATTTGTGTGACAGTCCCGCAGTCGGTTCGCAGCTCCGTAGCGTCTCAGTTCAATTTCGACTCGCTAAAGCCGTACATTCCCAAAGTATACGAGCCCCGCACAGTCGAGGTGAGCGACAAACCAAGATTTTGTGTTGAGTGTCAGGTTTTCTGGTACTGGGCTGACCAGATTAATCACTCTTACCCTCTTCGCACTTCTTCGTGTCCTTTGTGACCTTCTGTTCCAATCCCTCTTTTTTGAACAGAAGGTCACAAAGAAACGAAGATTTACGAAGGCCATTCAACTTGAATCATCTACGAAGAGCGCCTCGATCATCAATTATGTTTTTTCGATTATTGTGAGAGTTCGTAATCGCCATATTTATATCGAGATACGACAAAAATGAAAACTTTTTCCTAGGCAAATCAAAGGACTTGACAAAACGGCTTGAGATACCGATAATATAACCATCACTCAAATGGTGATAATTAAAAGAGGGGCGACTCAAGCCCCCTTCTCTTACTTGCTGGCTGCAGTGCTGACTGGTTACGCCGGAGGCCGCAGTTGAGACCTTGGAGGTCTCCCGTGTTCCAATGCCTCCCGACGAGAAATGCCCCGGATGCTGAATTGCTCGCTCTGCAATTCAGCGAACGCCCTCATGGCCTGAATTTCAGGCCAGCATGTTGTTGCGTCCCATTGTGCCTCGGTCCTGTCCCCCGCGGGACCACAGTTCGCTGTTGAAACTTGTCTGAAGACTCGTTTCGCACCTGGAATGACGCCGCGACCCAGTGAGCAGTCCCTGCAGAACTGTCTCGCCCTGTCGCGCACTCAGATCGCGGATTCCGGGCCATTCTCGTCCACGCACACCAGCCACTCAACATCATTGGCAGGAGCCGCCACAGGTTCCTGCCGAGCAGGAGAAGAATTGTATGTCGGTTCCCTCGAAACCCACCGCGTCGCGTATCCCACGGGGATTCACCCTGATCGAATTGCTGGTGGTGATTGCCATCATCGCCGTCCTGATCGCCCTGCTGCTGCCGGCCGTTCAACAAGCCCGCGAGGCCGCTCGGCGGTCTCAATGCCGCAACAATCTGAAACAGATTGGCCTGGCCTTACACAACTATCACGAATCCTTCGGAGCCTTCCCGCCGGGTAATGTCCATGCGATTGTCGACACCACCTTCGACACCGCGGGGAAAGCCGGCTACGGCTGGGGTGCCTTCATTCTGCCGCAACTGGAACAAGGTGCCTTGTTCAATCAGCTCGGCGTGAATACCAAAGAGCTGCACGTGCTGATGAAGACGGCCGCGCTGCGTCCTCTGACTCAGATCCCGGTCAACGTTTTTCGGTGCCCGACGGATATCGCACCGGACCTTAATGACCAGAAGATATTCACTAATAATGCTTATGGGGACACGGCAACAGCCACTGCCAGTTATGCCGGCGTCCACGGCACTCGCTGGTCCTGGGCTTCGGACTGGCTGTTGAGCAGACAAGATCCGTTTGGCATCTTCTGGCCGGATAGCAAGGTCCGTATCGTCGATATCACCGACGGCACCAGCAACACGTTAATGGTCGGGGAGCGAAATTGGGACTTCAATTCGGCCATCTGGATCGGGGTTCGCAACTACCAGGGCAATGGCGAAAACGGCCTGCGTCAGAATCAGGGAATCGCCAATTGGAAGATCAACCTGCCAGGAACGAACGCTCCACGAGCCTTCCATAGCGGTCATGTCGGCGGAGCCCATTTCCTGTTCGCCGACGGCCGCGTGCAGTTCATCAACGAGTCGATTCACTTCGACAACACCCTGGGAGTTCCCGGCAACGAAAGCACGATGCTGGGGACATATCAACGGCTGGCAATGCGCAATGATGGAGCGATTACCAGTGGCTATTAATAACCCGGTTGCCTTTCAAAAACACTCTTTCACCTTGGGTTTGATCAATCACACGCATTATCTCGTTGAGGAGAGTCGTCACGTGAGTCTGAAGTTGTTTGTACGTTGGCTAATGGTCGGTGGAGCGCTGCTAGGCACGTTAGCGGGGTGCGGAGGTTCGGATTCTGGCCTGGCTCCAGTACGCGGACGGGTGCGATTGAATGGCCAACCACTGGCAGATGCCATCGTCGAGTTTCAACCCGCAGGCAAGGCGCCATCGGTAGGTGTCACTGACGAGGATGGCAATTTTCAATTGCAGTATTCGAAGCATCGCTGGGGTGCAGTTGTCGGCTCGCACCGCGTCAAGATCGATCATGATGTCGACGGCCGTGAAGGACGAGCGTCACTGGTGCGCATCCCCGTGCGTTATAACGTCAAGTCTGAGCTGCAACGTGAAGTGGTCTCGGGATCGAATTCATTTGAGTTTGACCTCAAGACTGATATTCAGACTGCAAGTTCTCGCTAGTTTTTTTATCAACAATTATCACCCAGTCGGGTGGATGTAAAACGATTGAATTAAAGACCAGTGGTTGCCGCAAAGTAGTGGACAGCCACTGGTCCTGAAGAACCGGTGTGGCGCTCAAGCAGAAAAGTCATCGACACCGCGATAGTTTCCGTTTTACACATTCCCCCAACGCCCTGTCCCGATGGAGAGAGTTCCTATGAGCACCGCACTGACCCCCGAACTGGTTGCCGAGGCCATTGATTCCGCTCTGGTGCCAATTCCTCAAACGGTCACCGACAGCATCCGCCAGGCCTTGGAAGGGCTGCGTTTCGGCCAGATCACGATCAACGTCCATGACGGAGAAGTCGTGCAGATCGACCGAGTCCTGCGAATGCGGCAATTCCGATCACCACGCGCTCGGTAGGCGGCATTCAAAGATCGTCGTGGAATGTTCCACGATCAAGTGCATTCGGTGAACCAGGCCTTCGACCGCCCCATTGATAAAAAATGCATGGCTCCCACTAGTCCTATAAGTCCCATCTGTCCCATAAGTCCCATTCATTAATACATGGGACTTATGGGACGGATGGCACTTATGATCTATTTGTCGGACGCGCCTTTGGTGAGAAACTGCTTTAAGGTCGGCGTTTCCACCGTTTCCGGCAAAGGTTGTTTGGCGGTGGTCCTCACGATGAATGCGGCGGCATCGGGGTGGGTCTCCAGCAGGCGCTTGATCCCACGTTCGGGGCCTAACACACTGACTGTTGTGGACCAGGCATCGGCCGCGAGGCACGTCTTGGCGATGACCACCACCGTGCTGCGGTCGGTGATTCCCAATCCGGTTCGCGGATCGACGATGTGCGAGTACCTTACGCCATTGATTTCGATGTGTTGAAAGACGTCTCCGGAGGTCGAAACGGCCGCGTTTTTCAGGCTAAGTTGTCGACTGGGCGGGCCATCGGCTGATGTTGGGGCAATCCCGATGATCCAGCCGGTTTGATCGGGGGGAGGCTCGCCGACCACGATGTCGCCGCTGCCGTCGATCATCACGCGCGGCAATTTTCGTTGCTGAAACAATTTCAAGACATCGTCGCAGGCATAGCCGACAGCAATCCCCCCCAGATCGAGCTGCATGCCGGGTTTGGTCAGCTCGACGGTGTGGGCTTGATGGTCCAGCTTGATGAGCTTGTAGCCCACCAGCGAGCGGGCGGTCGCAATCTGTTCGGGATCGGGCAACTGCTTGGCACGTCTGGCCTTACGCCACAGGCGGACTAACGGGCCGATGGTGATGTCGAACTCGCCGTCCGACTTTTCCGAGATGGCGACGCTCGCCAGAATGATCTCCCAGAGCTCACGACTGACAGGGATTGCGCGACCGGTTCCGGCGGTCTTACACAGACGGTTCAGTTCGCTGTCGGGTTCGTAGTCGCTGAAGATGGCGTTGAGTTCTCTGATACGTCTGTAGGCCGCTTCTGCCGCTTCGTTTGCGACTGTCTCGTCAGGGGCATATACTGAGATATCGAATGATATTCCCATGAGCCGTTGTGAAAAGTCATAACGCGTCAACGTGGGTTCTGGCAGGTTGGCGGTCGTCAGACCGAATAGAAATCCCAGCCACAGCATGGCAGTCATGGTGAGCATTGCTTTCCAGGCGGTCGCGCCGGCCGGGAGAAAATCAGCCGCAGGGCGCTAGCCCCCGGTTGGATCGATTACAGAGTGAGATCACAAAACCGTAGGATCGGCATCCTGCCTTTCAACCTGAAATAGTGACAGGCAGGATGCCGATCCTACGAATTATACTGGGAGAGTATTCTTGATGATTAGCGTATGTCGTGGGTGGGGTCGGATGCAATGTTCGGCGTGGCTGGTGAGTGTCGGGTTGATCTCGGCTGCAGTGGTGTTTGCTCAGGATAAGGCCCCTTCCGTGCCGGCCAACCCGGCCGCCGAAGCCAAGACCGAAGCCGAGATGAAGGCCTACACCGAGAAGGTGTATGGAACCGATGCGAAGTTCGACATGCTGCCCATTCCCGGTGGCGAGTTCCTCATCGGCAGCCCGGATACCGAACCGGGTCACAAGCCTGATGAAGCGCCTCAGCGTAAGGTGAAAATTGCCCCCTTCTGGATGGGCAAGTGCGAAGTGACCTGGGACGAATACGACGTCTGGAATCACAACCTCGACATCAAGAAGCGGCAGGTGCTGAAGACGGTCGCGACCGCGCAGGATCTGGCCTCGGATACCGTAACGCGTCCGACAAAACCCTACACCGATATGACCTTCGGCATGGGCCACGACGGGTATCCCGCGATCTGTATGACGCAACTGGCGGCGAAGACCTATTGCCAGTGGTTGAGCGCCAAGACGGGGCACTACTACCGCCTGCCGACCGAAGCCGAATGGGAATATGCCTGCCGCGCCGGCACGACGACCGCGTATTCGTTCGGCGATGATGCCTCCAAGCTGGGTGACTATGCGTGGTCGGAAGAAAACAGCGAAGGGGCCTATCAAAAGGTCGGCAAGAAGAAACCGAATCCATGGGGGCTGCATGACATGCACGGCAACGTCATGGAATGGACGCTGGATCAATACTTCCCCGATGCCTATTCCAAGCTGCCGGCCGATAAGGTTTCGCTCCGACCGTTCGTGCCCTCGACGAAACTGTACCCGCATGTCGCGCGTGGCGGGTCGTGGGATGATAAGCCCGAATTGCTGCGCAGTGCGGCTCGAGAGAAGTCAGATCCGCTCTGGAAGGTGCAAGACCCGCAGCTTCCCAAGAGCCGCTGGTATCATACCGATGCCCTGTTCCTCGGTTTCCGCGTCGTGCGTCCGCTGGCGGACGACACCGCCGCGGAGAAGGTGTTGTATATGGGAACCGGTGACGGCCAAGAGGACCGGTAATTCGCGTATCGTGGGACGGGTCTCCAGGCCCGTCCGTCAACGCTGGAAGCGATCACAGAGACAGTCGAAGAACTTTTGTTTGCTGGACGGACGGGCCTGGAGACCCGTCCCACGATGCACACCGAGCTGTCAGGGCTCGCTTGTTGGTGAAGAGCGGATGGTCGAAGTGAGCGGCGGATTCCCGCGACGGCTGACTCGGCCATATTTTTGAAGTCCCGTCTTAGTCCGTTTGATCGGAGATTGACCAATGTCACGCGCTGATATCGATTTGAAACAACCCTCGACGCCGTCTCGGCGGGACTTTTTGAAGACGTCCACTCTGGCCGCAGTCGGGGCCGGTGCCCTGGGCACGCTGGGAGTCCTCCCCGGTGCTTATGCGGCTGGCGATGAGACCATCAAGATTGGTCTGGTTGGTTGCGGTGGTCGCGGGACTGGTGCGGCGTCGCAAGCCCTGTCGACTCCGGGTGCTGTGAAGCTCGTGGCGATGGGCGATATGTTCGCAGACCGCATCAACGGCGCGGCCAACGAATTGAAGAAGGCCATCGGCGAAAAGCAGGAACGATTCGCGGTCGACAAAGAGCACATGTTTACCGGCTTCGACGCCTTCGAGAAGGTGATTGGCTCGGGTGTCGATGTGGTGATCCTGGCGACTCCGCCGCACTTCCGCCCCCAGCACTTCGCCGCTGCCGTTGCGGCTGGCAAGCACTGTTTTATTGAGAAACCGGTCGCGGTCGACAGCCCGGGTGTGCGGTCGTGCTTGAAGACTGCGGAAGAAGCCAAGGCGAAGAAGCTGGCGGTCGTGTGCGGTCTGCAACGTCATCATCAGTTCGGCTATATCGAATCGATGAAGCGCATTCACGGCGGTGAGATTGGTGACATCGTGGCGTCTCGCGCCTATTGGAATGGCGGCGCCCTGTGGATGAATCCTCGCAAGCCGGAATGGAGCGATGTCGAATGGCAGCTTCGCAACTGGTTGTATTTCTCGTGGCTGTCGGGTGATCACATTTGCGAACAGCACGTGCATAACCTGGACGTCGTCAACTGGGCCAAGGGAGCTCACCCCGTGAGCTGCTTCGGTTCCGGCGGTCGCCAGGTCCGGGTTGATCCGGCTTACGGTCACATTTTCGACCATCACGACGTCCATTACGAATATGCGGATGGCTCGTGGATGTTCAGCCAGTGCCGTCAGATTGCCGGTTGCCTCAATAGTGTGTCCGAGCACTTCATCGGCACCAAGGGCAAGGCCAGCATGGATGGCGGCCGCTGGTCGATGGAAGGGGCCACCAAGTGGCGCTACAACGGTCAGCCCAACAATCCGTATCAGACCGAGCATGACGATCTGTTCGCCAGCATTCGCAGCGGCCAACCGCTGAATGAAGGCCAGTTTGTCGCCGAGAGCACCCTGACGGCCATCATGGGCCGCATGGCGACCTACTCGGGCAAGATGGTCACCTGGGAGCAGGCGTTGAATTCCGATCTGAAGCTCGGCCCGACCAAGTACGAATTCGGTCCGCTGCCGGTGGCGCCGGTTGCCGTTCCCGGTGAGACGATTGCATTCTAGTTCGACGAGAAGAATTCGACGACGTAGCCACCGTGGTTGTCCCACGCTCTGGTGAGCGTGGCGACAAAACCAATACGTCGATGAAAACGAAAAACCAGCAGCCCAGAAGCTTCGGCTCCGGGGCTGCTGGCGTTCTTTGCTGATGATTTACTGTCGCTGCGACTAATGGTGATACCGGGGATTGCCATGGATGTGGTTGCGGTGGACGGTATCAAAGTGGCCTGGCGTGAAGTGGGGCACATTGTGGTAATGCCCATGCGTGTGGAAGCCGCGGCCCGGTGTCCAATGTTGGTAGTCGACGTGATACTGACGGTCGATATGCACTGACGGAGCATGGTAGATCGGTGCCCGGTAACCACCGAACCCGCCCCCATAACCGTAACCGCCACCATAGCCGCCACCATAGCCACCGCCATATCCACCACCGTAACCGTAGCCGCCATACGGCCCAGCCTGGGCCGACGTAGTGGCCAATCCGCAGAGGGCGAGAACCGCGAAGGCAATTGCAAACTTTCTCATGGTAAACTCCTGACTTCAAATTGCTGCGTGGGGATTTATTGAACCAACCGATTGCGAGTTCAATGCCGACTCTGAAAAGCAATCACCATGCCAGACATAACAAACTCGAAAGAATCGCAGTTTTTCCAAAGAAAACGCGAATTTCTGTCGGGGATCTCGACGCAGTCCTTACAAAATTGACCTCGAATTGAAGACAGTGAACTCGATTCGATAACATCAAATCCCGGGCCGAATGACGGCCAGGGAAAGACCATCTCCTACGATTTGCGGCTGTAAAAATACCCACCTTGCGTAACATTCGACTCAAACTCGCATACGACGGAACCGATTTCGTCGGTTGGCAGGAACAGACGAATGGCCTGGCCATTCAGTCGGTGGTGGCGGCTGCCATTGAAAAGATCACCCTGGAAAAGCCCATCCTGATGGCTGCCGGCCGGACAGACTCGGGGGTGCATGCGGTCGGACAGGTGGCTCATTTTTTGACGGAGTGTCGAATTCCCGCCGAGCGTCTCGGGTTTGGGATCAATTCGCTCGTGCCGGACGCAATTACGATTCTGAAGGCCGAAGAGGTTCCGCTGGAGTTTCATTCGCGGTACCACGCGATTCGCAAACGGTATCGCTACATCATCGATAATGCCCGCTGTCCGCTGCCGTTCTTGAAGCGGTTCAGTCACCATGCCCGGAACCGGCTGGATGTGCCGGCCATGCACCGGGCGGCCCAGGAACTGGTGGGGACTCACGATTTCAGGGCATTTGAAACTCAATACCCCAACCGTGACAGCAGCGTCCGTACGGTCCTGGAACTGTCAGTCCAGCGGTTTGCCAGTTGGCCCATGTCGATGTCGGATGGGATTGATCCAGTGCCGCCGAATGAGCAGGGTGACTGGGTCTGCATTGATATCGTGGCGGACGGGTTTCTCTACAATATGGTGCGTTGCATTGCGGGAACATTGCTCGAGGTGGGCCGTGGAAAATGGACCACCGACGACGTGTTGCACATTCTCCACACGGGTGATCGGCGGATCGCCGGTATTACGGCGCCCCCTCAGGGCTTATTTCTCGTCCAAGTCGACTATGAATAGCCGCCCCCGTGGCCGACGCTGCCAGCGTCGGCGTTCAGGCCGGGTGTAGCTGCTATCTGGTGGGGAATCGTTTTCGAGATTCTGTGCCACAGTGAAACCCAGAATTGCCGCCTGTTGTCGCCCCCGTTGGGCTTGTCCCAACGGAGCGCTGACTGGCCCGCTACTAGAGAGAAATGTACTTGACCCTCAACGCGTGGTCTCCGATGCCCCCTGCCGCCGTGAGCGAACCGTAGTAACGGCAACGACTGACTGGCGGCAGGGGGCATCGGAGACGTAAAGGTTGAGAATTCTGCAAAACTCGTTATTAGGTAGCTGACCAGTCAGCGCTCCGTTGGGACAAGCCCAACGGGGGCGATTTCGAAACGCGCTACCCAATAACGGCTGCTCCCGTTCAGCGCTGTATTGGCCATAACGGGTTTGAGGCGGCGACGTTATCGTCTAAAATCCGGCTCACAGACGCTGGCAGCGTCTGCCACGGGGAATTCAGTTAAACTGGGTAACTTCTTACGCTTTAACCAGTTGAAACGCGACCGGTACATTTGCTGCCTATTCAGACGGGATGTCTCAGGAAGAGACTTCTTGACAATTTAACCGAGACAGGATGTAATTCGGTGTTGAGAGAGTCAGTTGGTGGAGATTGTGCAGCATGTCGGGTTGGGGAATCCGGCAGCACAGGAGACATCAAATGGCTCAATCAATCACGCCGGAGCGGCGATTCTAGGCAGCTCCCGTGGTGTGTTGTAGCTGGGTAACACGCTTTCCTACCTTTTGGCATGCAGCGTCTGAAATCTGAATTCGTGGAACCCACGACCGCATTTTTGCGGCTCGATTTTGTACTTACGTGTGGCACTTTAACCTCAATCCGTAATTGACTCTCCCTTCCCTCGGGTCTGGTTGATTGCGCGGTTGTTGACGAATCCTGATCACCGTTCGCAACGTGTGAACCTCACCTCCGGGCTGGGGAGCGACCGATAATCAGTACGTACTGAAGTTCTGTAACTGACTTGATTGCTCCGGCTGGGAAACTTGGGCAATTCGGGAAGATGCAGGGCGTGCAGTTTCAGGTGCTTTGAGACCATCTTCGGATGGGTCAAACTTGGCCAACATGGAGCGTTGGTCGGGGAAAGTATCTGTGATGCGCCTCGAGTGGGGACGAACCCGAGGCGCCGTAGTCCATAGGGTGTGGCTATGATGGCAACTTATGAGATACCCCGCGTCGTCATTACCGGCGTCGGAGTGGTGTCACCGATCGGAATTGGCAACGAGCCGTTCTGGGACAGCTTGGTGAATGGTCGTTCGGGAATTGATTTCCTGACCGCGTTCCCCGGGTTAGATGTTCCGTCGAAGCTCGCGGCTGAAGTTCGCAATTTCGATCCTCTCGATTACATTCAGCACAAGAAGATGCTGAAGGTGATGTCGCGCGACATCCAATTGGGTGTGTCGGCCGCCGGCTTGGCGATGACCGATGCCAAATTGGGTCTCCACGGAATCGACCCCGAAAGACTGGGTGTCGAATTCGGCGCGGGGCACATCTCGATCACGCCGAAGGAGCTCAGCGAAGCGGCTGTCGCCTGCACTGACGAAGACCAGTTCGAATTCACCCGGTGGGGCGAAGACAGCATGGGGCAGATTGCTCCGCTGTGGCTGCTGAAGCACTTGCCCAACATGCCGGCCTGCCACGTGGCGATCGAACACGACGCCCGCGGCCCGAACAATACGATTACCTGCCGTGATGCCTCGGCCTTGCTGGCTTTGGACGAAGCAGTACGCGTGATTCAGCGCGGTGCAGCCGACGCCATGATCGTGGGAGCTTGCAGCTCCAGCGTGCATCCCGTCGATATTACCCGTTTGAGTCTGTACGATCACCTGTCGCGCCGGGTCGATGATCCGCGGCGGGCGTGTCGTCCGTTCGATATGGAACGCGATGGCATGATCGTCGGTGAGGGTGCCGCTTGCTTCATCATCGAACGCTACGATCACGCGGTGGCTCGTGGTGCTGACATCTATGCCGAGATCCTGGCTGTCGCCGGTGGTTGCGATGGCGGTGGGCCGGCCAATCGGGCGGGTGGTCGCGGTATCGTGCGGGCCGTGCAGGCCGCGTTGCGGAAGGCTCAGATTGATCCCCGCGATATCGGACATATTAATGCTCATGGCAAGAGCACCGTGGAAGACGACTGCGTGGAATCGCGGGCCTACCACGAAGCCTTGGGAAGTGCCGCCGAGAAGATCCCGGTGACGGCGTTGAAGTCGTACTTCGGCCAGTTCGATGCGGGCAGCGGTGCGGTGGAATTGGCGGGCAGCGTGCTGGCTTTGAAGCACGGGATCCTGCCGATGACGCTGAACTATGAAACGCCTGATCCCAATTGCCGGGTGAACGTCGTGCATACCGAACCGTTCCGTCTTCGCAGCAATATTGCGATGAGCGTGAACCGGACAAATGTCGGCCAGAGTGCGGCGACGATTATTCGCGCGATCTAGTTTCCGCCCCCGTGGCCGACGCTGCTAGCGTCGGTGTCTACCGAGTTGCTAATGGTTCGCCGACGCTAGCAGCGTCTGCCACGGGAGTCGGCTACGAATTCCATGTCGTTCGTGCAGCAAAACCGAGCCGCCTGGAATCAACTGGCAGACGGCGGCAGTGTCTTCGCCAAGGTCGCCACGGACGCCGAATGTGCCGAGCCGCTGAAGATCCTGGATGGCCGCAATTGGTTGCCTCCATCCGTGCGAGGGCTGGATGTGCTGTGCCTGGCGGCTGCGGGGGGCTGGCAGTCGATTCTTTATGCCAGTGCCGGGGCGAATGTCACGGTCTTCGATATCAGCCCGTCGATGCTCGCCCTGGATCGTCGTGAAGCCGAACGGCGGCAATTCAATGTCCGCACCGTTGAGGGTTCGATGGACGATCTCTCGGAATTCGCGGACGCGAGTTTCGACATCGTGCATCAGCCGGTCAGTACGTGCTATGTCGAGAATCTCGCCAAGGTCTATGGTGAGATTGCTCGCGTGTCACGGCATGGCGGCATCTACATCAGTCAGCACAAACAGCCGACCAGCCTGCAGATTGTGGGACGGACGGTCCGCGATCAGTACGTGATCGGGACCAGCTATTACCACCAGGGACCGCTGCCTCCCGCGACCGACACGTCGTATCGCGAGCCGGGCACCACCGAGTTCATGCATCGCTGGGAGCAACTGGTGGGGGGGCTGTGCTCGGCGGGGTTTGTGATTGAAGACCTGCGGGAACCGTACCGCGGCGATCCCACCGCGCTGCCGGGCGATTACCATCATCGCGGCTGGTTCATTGCCCCATATCTACGCATGAAGGCTCGGCGAGTTCGTCCAGAATCCGTGGGGGCTGCGGCGCCCAAGCTGTGGACTCCCTAAGTGCCGCTGATTATTTCTCGGCATCGTCCGTCCCGTCGATCATCTCTTCGGGGGGAATCGCGGGGGCCTTGGTGCGACGGAATACGGCCACGACGTCTTCAATCGGCACCACAAACAACAAGTTGTCCGCTTCCAGATCGACCGGAATGGCGTTCTTGGGGTGGAACAAGACCTTGTCGTACTTGTGGATGGGAAAATCGTCGTCGCGCTCAATCTGCACGCTGATTTCGACGACTCGGCCCGTGATCGTGGGAATCTCCGAGGAATCTGGCAGCAGAATCCCACCGCGAGTCGCCTGGCGGGACTCGTCCTTGCGGATCAGGATGCGCTTGCCCAACGGTTCCACAAATTCTGCCACGATCAACACTCCTCATGCGGCCGATATTGCGGCCCCAAATTCGCTGTAAATTGGAACCCGCTATGCTACTTCGTCATACGGGACCCGATTGCCATAGGGATTCTATGCAGTCTATGAACCGTCGGCCACCGGATTTTGGTCGTGGGATGGGTCTCCAGGCCCGTCTGAGCCTGTAACACTCGAATCGACATACCATCAAACCCTGCGAATTTCGCGGAGCGCCAGCCTTCCGCGATATGCAGCGTGCGGGAAAACTGGCGGCTCGATACGAGGGCGTAAGAGCCCAATTGAGAAGGGATGGCGAGGGACCCGTGTCAGTGATTTCAAGAAGATTGATCTCACGCAAAGGCGCCAAGGCGCAAAGAACGAAGAAATAAATTCTTTGCGCCTTGGCGCCTTTGCGTGAGTTTTTGTTCCTCCTATGCCACTGTAACCCGTGCGCTGCGCGAAGCTCGCGGGCGTCGATCGCGTGTGACGTCGTTTGTTACAGGCTCGGACGGGCCAGGAGACCCGTCCTACGAAAACGTCACGGAACGTCGCCCGGACCGGTCCGAGACACGATGCGGACCTTCTGCATGCCGGCGGCGGTGGCGGCGTCGATCACCAGCACGACAGTTTCGTGCAGGGCTTCGGGATGCGCGTCGATGGCGACTTCCGTCCGGAGCGTGGTCAGCCGGGCCTGGGTGAGGATATCGGTCAGTTTGGACGGGTCTCCGGCGGGGGCTTCGTCGACGAAGATTCCGTTCCGTTCGTCGATCTTCACGAAGATCGTGTTGGATTGCAGCTCTTCGATTGTCAGCGTTTGAGCGGCCCCCTTTTGGTCCTGTTTGGGGACCGGGATTTCAATCGTTTTCTGCAGGCTGAACGAGGCTGTGACCATGAAGAAAATCAGCAATAGAAACGTGACGTCGACCATCGATGTGAGGTCGAGTTCTCCCAGTTCTGGATTGCTCCGCCGGAGCTGAAAACCGCCGGCGTCTTCGTCGGACAGGTCGTTGGCGAAACTTTCCTCGTGCGACGTGACGATGTGCTCTTCAGAGAGATCATCGACGGGTTCTGTGGGTTGTTCCAGCGCTTCGGGAACTGCCGCTAACGGGGTGGCCGGTGCGGTCCCTTTGGCGAACATCTCGTGGTCGACCGGTTCTTCTACTGCGGAAGAGGCCGAACCCGATTCCAACGGCTCGTCGGCCAATGGGACGACCGTCATGGCACCACATTGCGGACAGGGGACCTCATGCCCCGCCTTCCGCGTGGTGATGCTGAGCAACTGGTCGCAACTCGGACAACGATAGTGGATCGGCATGGTGTGTCGTAGCCCGACTCTCTGAGTCGGAGCTTCTTTTTAGATACAGTTCGACTCATCATTGATGCAGTGTGAGAGTATGAGGGATGGAGTGTTAGAGAGTGAACATGGGGCGACCACGACTGCCCCATGTCCTTACGCCGTCACTCTCACACACACTCACTCTCATACTCCTTCGCCTGCGCCATCGACTCGATCTCGCGATTCCCACGCACCCGACTCGGAGAGTCGGGCTACGGGACTGCGTCCTTCTAAACCGGATTCGGTTGGCGCCACTCGGCTCTGTGGCGGGCGAGCATCTGGTCGGCAGCTTTCGGACCCCAACTTCCGGCGGGGTACTCTTCCGGCTTGTGATTGGGTTGCTCCCAAGCCTGCAAGACGGGAGTGAGAAATTGCCAGGCCGCTTCGAGTTCGTCGCTGCGGGTGAAGAGGGTCGAATCACCGCGCAGGACGTCCAGCAACAGACGCTCGTAGGCTTCCGGCAGGCTAATGTCAAA
This sequence comes from Planctomycetaceae bacterium, assembly GCA_021732415.1. Lineage (GTDB taxonomy): Bacteria > Planctomycetota > Planctomycetia > Planctomycetales > Planctomycetaceae > JAKFVC01. Next base: position 33,172 of record JAKFVC010000008.1, on the reverse strand, counting down.
TTCCTGGTCAAAACTAAAGTCCATCTTCACGGGATGAATCTGATACTGCATTCCCGGCCGCTTCGAAGACACTCGCAGCGTGATGGCTTCCTTCGGTTGAATCCGGAAGATCAACTGATTCGGACGGTCCTCGACGAGCTGGCAGAAGTCGCCTTCACACTCGACTGTCTTGAACAACGACAGCGGGGGCGCCTTGAACTGGATGGCAATTTCCGTCACGCGAGCCGGCAGGCGTTTCCCGGTGCGCAGGCAGAACGGGACTCCGGCCCAGCGCCAGTTGTCGACACGCACATCCATCGCGACATAGGTCTCGCGGTGAGAATCGGGCGGGATACGATCCTCTTGCAGATAGCCGGGAACGACCTTGCCGCCGATTTCCGCCGATGTGTACTGGGCGGCAATGGCCCACTCGCTGAGCTTTTTGCTTCCTTCACGCAGCGACTGCAGGACCTTCAGTTTTTCGTCGCGAATTTCCTTGGCCCGGAACATCGCGGGGGGCTCCATGGCAATCAGGCAGAGCAACTGGAGGACGTGATTTTGTAACACGTCTCGCAAGGCACCCGACTTGTCGTAGTAACCGCCGCGGCCCCGTTCGATGCCTTGGGATTCGGCCACCGTGATCTGGATGTGATCGACGTGATTGCGATTCAGCAGGGGCTCGAAAATTGTGTTGCCGAAGCGGAACAACAAGATGTTCTGAACGGTTTCTTTGCCGAGATAATGATCAATGCGGTAGATCTGATCTTCATGCAGCAAGCGGCCGAGGATGCGCGACAATTCCTGGGCCGACGCGAGGTCATGCCCGTACGGCTTTTCGAAGACGATCCGCAAGGTGTCCACGGCGTCTGGCTTCGGGATCATCTTCGCTTTGGACAAGGCCTCGGTGGCCGGAACGAACAGATCGGGAGTCGTCGCCATATAGATGACGCGATGCTTGCCGATCCCCTGGGCCTGCTCGAGGCTTGTCAGTCGCGCGTCCAGTTGGGGATATTCCGCCGGGTCGACGATATCGAGTTGATGATAGTGCAGGCGCTTGGCGAAACTGGCCCACAGTTCGTCACTGCCTAGGCCGTCTCGCGCATAGTCTTTGATCGCCATGTGCATTTCGCCGCGGAATTCCTCGTCGCTCTTGGGACGCCGGGCGACGCCCACAATTGGCGACTTCGATGAGAGAAATCCCTCGCGCGCCAGTTGGTAGAGGGCCGGGACCAGTTTGCGGGCGGTCAAGTCGCCGGAGGCACCAAAAATCACGATCGTCGCTTCGGCGTTGATCGCGTCACCGCCATGAGCCGGAAAGGTCGCAGACGAACTGGTGTCAGTCATGGGAAGATCTCGATGGAAAAAGTGCCTGACTGCAACGGGCATGCGAGCAGGCAAAATGGGCGATTGTTCGATGGATCAGAATCGGAACTCCAGAGACGCAGGATAACAGAATTGGGCGTCATTCAACACTACAGCCGTGTCGTCTTCGTCCGTAGGATGGCCGCCCCGGCCGTCTTGCATTTGATTGGGGGTGGATGAAGCGAGTTGCCAGCAAACGTGGTATTCAGAAGCTGGACTTTGACTGTTGGTCGAAGACATTGAAGCTCGACGGCCGGGGCGGCCATCCTACGGTGCTTTCCAGCAACTCCAAGAACCGATAACATCGCGAAGTCGGGCCCCGTCTGTCGTCTCACCACGCAACCGCTTTGAGGAAATTGTCATGGCACTGAGTCCCCTGTCTGGACAGCCCGCTCCGGCAGCGCTGCTGGTTGATATTTCGCAGCTTCTCGCGGCCTATCACGATCTGCAGCCCGATCCCAGCAATCCGCTGCAACTCGTCAGTTTCGGCACCAGCGGCCATCGTGGGACTTCGCGCAACGGCACGTTTACCGACGCCCACATCGCGGCCATCACGCAGGCCCTGGTCGAGTATCGCCAGTCGAAGGGGATCAAAGGTCCGCTGTTTCTGGGGAAAGACACTCACGCCCTGTCGGCACCCGCGGAACGGACGGCGTTGGAAGTCCTGGCCGCACACGGTGTCGAAACCTTCATCCAGAACGGCAACGGCTTCACCCCGACCCCGGTCGTTTCCCACGCGATCCTGGCCTACAACCGGGGCCGGACCAGTGGCTTAGCGGACGGGATTGTGATTACCCCATCGCACAATCCTCCTGAAGATGGAGGGTTCAAATACAACCCGACGAACGGCGGCCCGGCCGATACCGATATCACCGGTGTCGTGCAGGATCGAGCCAACGAAATCCTCCGCGGCAAGAATGCAGCCGTCAAGCGGATTTCCTATGAGGCAGCGATCAAGGCCAGCACGACACACTCGCGCGATCTGATGGAAGCCTTCATCGCCGATTTGCCGAGCGTGGTGAATCTGGATGTCATTCGATCATCTGGGATCAAGCTGGGAGCTGACCCGCTGGGTGGCGCGAGCGTTGGTTACTGGGGGCCGATCGCCGAGCGTTACGGTCTGAATCTGACGGTCGTCAATGACCAGACCGATCCGCAATTTGGATTCATGACCGTTGATCATGACGGCAAGATCCGCATGGATTGTTCCAGCCCGTATGCGATGGCGAGTCTCGTGAAATTGAAGGACCGATTCGACCTGGCGTTCGGCAACGATCCCGATTCCGACCGGCACGGCATCGTGACGCCGTCGGTCGGACTGATGAATCCCAACCATTACCTGGCGGTGGCCATTCAATATCTCTTCACGCACCGTCCGAGTTGGCCGGCCAATGCCGGCATCGGCAAGACGCTCGTCAGCAGCAGCGTGATCGATCGCATTGCGACAAGTCTCGGCAAGAAACTGGTCGAGGTTCCGGTCGGGTTCAAATGGTTTGTCGATGGCCTGTTCCACGGCACATTGGGCTTTGGTGGCGAAGAAAGCGCAGGAGCCAGTTTCCTGCGGCAAGATGGAGGCGTCTGGTCGACCGATAAGGATGGAATCATCCTGAATCTGCTGGCTGCGGAAATACTCGCGGTGACGGGCAAAGATCCCGGGCAACACTACAAAGAAATCGTCGCCCAGTTTGGTGAAGCACGCTATACGCGCATTGATCAACCTGCGAGCCCCGCTCAGAAGGCCGGATTTAAGAAGCTGACACCTGAAGCTGTCACGGCGACGACGCTCGCTGGAGAAGCCATTCAAGCCAAGTTGACGAAGGCTCCCGGAAACAACGCGGGAATCGGTGGATTAAAGGTCGTCACCGAGAACGGCTGGTTCGCGGCACGGCCTTCGGGGACCGAGAATATCTATAAGATTTATGCCGAGAGTTTTATCAGCGATCAGCATCTGCAGACGGTGGTCGCGGAGGCGCGGCAGATTGTGGATAACGCGGTTGGCAAGGATTAAACGTGGAGCGAATGTCGTGGGATGGGACTCCAGTCCCGTCCGAGCCCGTAACATTCCGCTTCGCACAGATTTACCCCACTGGAGCTTCGCGCAGCGCACGGCGAGCATTGCGCAATCAGGCGAGCTTCGCTTCAATAAACTCATTTTCTGGGTGCCACTGGCTGTGCCAGTGCGAGTGGTCATTCGATCCTATATCCGGCAATACACTGGCACAGCCAGTGGCACCCGGATTCTGGCCGTATTGAAGCAGGCGGAACTCGCCACGAAAATCAACCCGTGCGTTGCGCGAAGATCGCAAGGGTTGAATGATGTGCATCGCCGATTGTTACGGGCTCAGACGGGACTGGAGTCCCATCCCACGTTAATACCGTCACTCGCCAATTATCAGCCGCTCGCCATGCCGGCAACGGTGCGTCTTTACCGTCGGGTATTTGACGGCCATGTATTCACGAAATGCCGTCGGATCACCCGGGTTCCCCGCGAACATTTCATAGTGCGTGGGAATAACCAGCCCCGGCTTCAGCGGACCGGACAGATCGGCAGCTTCCTGGTAGGTCATGTTCCCGATGATGCCCGTTGACAGGCGATGCGCATCGCGGCCATTGATCGGCAGCAGCATCAAATCAAACTGCCAGCGGCGGAGTTTCGTCTGCAGGCCTTCGTACCAGACGGTATCTCCGGCGTGATAGAACGTCCGGCCGTTGGCTTCGAAGATTAATCCCAGGTAGGGATACCGGCCGCTGACGGGGTCCTGGTCGAGGAACTCGTGCGAGGCGGCGACGGCGGAGATCTTCACGCCGGCCACTTCCACACTGCGGCCATCATCTAATCCGACCATGCGATCGACGGACAACGGAAGTTCGACTGCCAGCCGTTCCCGCAGCAAATCGGGTACGACGAATGTCGCTTTGGGAGATGCGGCGGCCAGGGCCGGCCAGACGGGACGATCAATGTGGTCGGCGTGATCGTGAGTGCCGCAGATAATGTCGGCGTGCCGGACGAGTTCGGGGCTGACCAACGGCGGAACCTGCCGGCCGTCCATTGCGGTCAGAAATGGATCGATGTAGATGATCGTCTTGCCGACCTTGGCGATGAAGCTGTGTTGGCCCAGCCACCAGAGGGCCAGTTGTCCCGCGGGGACGACGCACTCATCGACATCGCGAACGAGTTCCGGGCCCGATTTCACAATCTTCTCGAATGCTTCCAACATGAATTGAGACCTTCAGTAAATTTGTAGTCCGAATTTCACCAGCGCCAACGGATCTTACCCGCGACCGCCTTCGCAGCAAGTCTCGCAGATGGTGTGGCAGTGGGCGCACTGGAGTTTGGCGCGGATTTCCATCAATGGTCCGCCGCAGGCTGGACAGGATGGGCGGCAAGATTTCGTGGGAGAGGGCTGTGTGCGTTGTTCATCGGCCGGTGGTTGATTTGACATGTCGATTGATTCTGATGTGTAGGATGGCCGCCCCGGCCGTCGTATTTTGAGTTGTGATTATTTCGCTGCGACCGCGAAATGCAAGACGGCCGGGGCGGCCATCCTACAGGTCTACAGATCGACGACGCGGTGTTCTTTGGCGGCCGTAAAAATGGCTTCGACCAGCGCGATGGTGCGCAGGTTGTCTCGGCCGCTGATCGGGGGTTGGGTTTGATGTTTGACCGCCATCAATAATTCGCCCATCGTGCCGCGGAAGGCGTCGGGGAACCAGGCTTGTTTCCAGCGCGGTTGGAACCAGTAGTCGCCTCGTTCGCGGGTCGTGAAATCGAGCGTGCTGGGGGTCGCTGCGGGATAGCTGGGCCAGCCGATTGTGCCGCGGGCCAGGCCGGCGGTCCCTTCGACTCGCCAGTGGATGCCGATGTCTCCCTGGCTCCCCTCGCGGACGGGACCGGTCCAGACGTCGTCCCAACTGCTGGCTCGACTGCCATTCGCGAATTCGAGGATATACAGGTTGATGCCGTCGGTATGCGGGAACTTAGTCCGAGGATCGGGGCGGGTGCTCGCCATCACGCGTTGCGGGTCGCCGAACCAGTACCGGAAGCAATCGAGGTGATGGATCGACATCACGAATGTCGACAGCGAGTGAAGATCCTGGCTCCACGGCATCCAGTGGGGAATCGCCCGCATATCGATCGTACCGAGGACCGGTTCGCCCAGGAGGCCGCGCTGCAACAAGTCCCGGCAACCGCGGACTGAGTGGTCGTGCCGCATGTTCTGATTGACCGCGAGTGTGATTCCGGCGGACTCGCACAGGTCAACGATTTCCTTGGCTTCAGCGTAGCTCATGGCGAGCGGCTTCTGAGCCAGGATGCCTCGGACGTGCTTGGCGTGCTGGACGATTTCGCGAATGATCGCTGGCTGATGCTGCGGGGGGACGCCAATATCCAGGATCTGGATCTCGGGGTTTTCCAGCATCTCGCGAAAGTGTTGATAAACGTGAGGAATGCCTCGCAACAACGCGACTTCGGCTGCACGTTGCGGATTGCGTGATGCTATTCCCAGTACGCGAAAGCCAGCCTGCTGGTAGGCGACCAGGTGACAGTCGCGGATGATGAACCCGGCCCCGATGACGCCGATGCCGAATTGGTTCAGGTCTTTGTCGAGGGGGACTTCGTAGTCGAGATCCAACAGGTTCATGGTGCACTTTGAGGGATTTTTAGCCACAGATTAACACAGATGAAACACAGATTGGGTCAACGTACTTGATAATCTTAACGGGGGGCAATCGAATCATGATCAACGATGCGAATCAACGCCACTCAACCTTTTGCCTGTATTTATCTGTGTTTCATCTGTGTCAATCTGTGGCTAAAAACTCTTCTTCAGACATCACGATGTGTCGGGGCGATAAGAGGTCGTTCAGCCAGAATTGTCCGGGGCCTTACGGCACCCGGCTCACCTGATTGCAGGGCGTCACGCGAGAATCGGTTGTACGAGTTTGCCATGGACGTCTGTGAGACGGTGGTAGCGGCCCTGGAATTTGAATGTCAGTTTCTCGTGGTCGATGCCCAGGCAATGCAGTAGAGTCGCGTGCAGATCGTGGACGTGGACCGGATCCTTGGTGATGTTATAGGAATACTCGTCGGTCTCGCCGTAGGACATGCCTGGCTTGATGCCTCCACCCGCGAGCCACATTGAGAAGCACCGCGGATGGTGGTCGCGGCCGTAGTCTTCGGCGGTCAGCTTGCCCTGGCAATAGACCGTGCGGCCGAATTCTCCGCCCCAGACGACAAGTGTGTCGTCCAGCAAACCGCGTTGTTTGAGGTCCTGCACCAGCGCCGCTGATGGCTGGTCCGTGTCCTTGCATTGCCCGGTGATTTGCTTGGGCAGGTTCGTGTGCTGATCCCAGCCGCGGTGGAAGAGTTGCACGAAGCGTACGCCCCGTTCTGCCAGTCGCCGAGCTAGCAAGCAGTTGTAGGCAAACGTGCCGGGGGTCTTGGCGTCGGGTCCGTAGAGATCGAAGACGTGCTGTGGCTCCTTGGAAAGATCGGTCAGTTCGGGGACCGAGGTCTGCATGCGGTAGGCCATCTCGTACTGCGCGATGCGGGTGGAAATCTCGGGGTCACCGTACTCGGCCAATTGGAGTTGGTTCAACTGATTCAGGTCGTCGAGGAACCGGCGGCGGGCTGTCGCGTCGAAGCCTTCGGGGTTGGAAAGATAAAGCACCGGCTCGCCGACCGAGCGGAACTTGATCCCCTGGTACTTGGTCGGCAGGAAGCCGCTGCCCCACAGGCGGTCGTAGAGGGGTTGGTCGTTGGGGTTGCCGCTCCCTTTGGAGACCATCGCGACGAACGCGGGCAGGTTGGTGTTTTCACTGCCCAGTCCATAGGACAACCAGGAACCTATACTCGGCCGGCCCGCGAGTTGGGCGCCGGTTTGGAAGAAGGTCACAGCGGGATCGTGATTGATGGCTTCGGTATGTAACGATTTCAGGAAGCACAACTGATCGGCAATTTTTGCCGTATGTGGCAGCAGCTCGCTCAGCCAGGCGCCGCTATTCCCGTGTTGGGCGAACTTGTACTTGCTGGGGGCGACTGGGAAAGATGTCTGCGTCGCCGTCATCCCGGTGAGGCGCTGGCCGCGGCGAATGGAATCGGGTAGCTCGGTGCCGCGTCGTTCGAGCAAGCCCGGTTTGGGATCGAACAAATCGAGTTGCGACGGGGCTCCTGATTGAAAGAGGTAAATGACCCGTTTGGCCTTCGGTGGGAAGTGCGGCAATCCAGGTAGACCACCCGCAGCGGGCTGATCGGCCGCCGCCCCCTGATTCTGCATCAAGCTGGTCAGAGCCAAGCCGCCCAAGCATAAGCTGCTGGCTTGCAGGAAGGCTCGTCGTTGGAGGTTCGACCACAATTCGTCGGCAGAATTCTGGAACATCGCGGAACCCTGTTTCTGGCGGTTGAAGCGCCGGCCCTTAACCCTGATCGCTGCGCCTGGCAGCACGGTGTTCTATTGTCAGACGGGTTGCGGCTTGGCGTCAAGACATCGGCGGGGTTTGGGAGGGAGGGAATGGGACTTATGGGATTTGGGGACGGTGCCAGTGATGTGAACGGGATCGCGATTGCCGTAGCCCCGGAAGGGCGACCGCATAAAGCCCGGGGCGGAAGCCACGGGTCGTAGCGCGCGAGAAAAGTTTAGCCCCGGAGGGGCGACCCCCTTGGATGGTGGTGGCTTGGGTCTTGGGTCGCCCCTCCGGGGCTACGACATTCCGTTTACGTCGAGTCCCGGGGCTTCCGCCCCGGGCTTTATGCGGTCGCCCCTACCGGGGCTAACAACATGAGACGCAACCTATCTTGCGGCAGCATCTCATAGATCCCATCCGTCCCATTGGTCCCATAAGTCCCATCGCGCTGCTGAATTCCAACCCGCACCGTGATCGAATCGGGCGACAGCGCGGAATACGGCGCGCAGTGAAAATAAGTGGAATGCGACATGTCGAACATTGAGTGATGTGCGAAGAATGCGCCTTATCGCCTAATACGTAACGACTTACGGAATCCGCTGCGTCCCGCACCCAAACCTGACGGCCACCCTACCACCGGTATTTTCGGAGTTTCCAGAAAAAGTGGCAAAGTTTTACCAGTTTAACTAACCGTAACGAGGCCTACAGTCCGAAAAAGAGTCACAAGTGCGATAGTCCGCACTACCCCTTCCTTTGGGCTCTGCATCTCGATCCGGAACGCGAACCCCGACCACCGCGTGCCTCCCCCCGCCACTTGGTTGGAGCCATTCATGAGTCTGACAAGAGTTACTCTCTGCTGCGTCGTCTTGCTGGCCTGGGCCTCGTACGCCCCGGTCCAATCGCAAGAACCGGCCACCAATCCTGGTACGGCGTCACTGGAAGACGGCGTGGAGGTTCCGACACCGGCCGATACGCCGGTCGCCGCACCTCCGCCGGCTCCGGAGCAGAACAACTTCTACTATCCACCCCCTGGTGACGGCGGGTACTATCCGCCTCCTGGCGGTCAACCGGGCTACGCTCCCGGGCCGACTGGGCCGACGGGCTATGTGCCGCTGAATCCCTTTGCGATCCGGATGAGCGTCCGGTCCGACATCGGCAATGGTCCCGGCTGGGCCCAGGGTTACCAGTCGATCAACGGCTTCGTGCCGATCACCTTCGAACCCGATCGCAGCCTGTTGTTTGTCAACGGCCGGGCCATCGTGACGAACAACAATGATTTCGTCGGCAACGTCGGTGCCGGCGGTCGTTTCTACTCGCCCGAAATCGATCGCGTCTTCGGTGCGTCGTTCTGGTACGACTACGATAACAGCAACGCCACCAACTACGATCAATGGGGTATCAGCCTGGAAAGCCTCGGCAAGTACATGGATATGCGCCTCAACGCATACATCCCCTCGAATGACAATCAAAGCACTCTCAGCACCAGCCGCAACGGGAACATCTCGTTCGTTGGACAGAACATCGGGATCGGTACCAATCGCCTGGTCGAAAACGCCCTGCGTGGCGGTGACTTCGAAGTCGGTGGTGCGATGCCCTTCTTCGGTGATTACGGCCTCCGTTCCTACGTCGGTGCGTACTACTTCCAGGCTCCGTCTGTCGAATCGACCGTGGGCTTCAAGTATCGCACGGAAGTGCTGGTGACCCAGGATCTGCAGATGTCGATCAGTGCCAGTTCTGACAAGCTGTTCGGCCAGAACCTGTTTGGTGCGGTGACTTACTACTTCCCCGTGGGTGGTCAAAAACGCGTCCTGTCACGGCAACCCGTTCGCGAGCGGCTCTACACGAATGTGGAACGCAACAACCGGTTGAACGTCTTCCGTCGAGAATTGAGCGAACAAGTCCGAGCCATCAATCCGGATACGGGTCTGGCTTATGTCGTGCACCACGTGGACAACATCAATCCGGTCGGGACGGGCGATGGTTCGGTCAAGAACCCATTTGGAAGCCTGTCTGATGCCGCACCGGGAGCAGACATCGTCTTCGTCCATCACAACCAGTTGGATAATTCGGGCAACCCGATCCTGACTGGCTTGAACACGGGCATCTCGTTGATCGACAACGAACGGTTGCTCGGTCAGGGGACCGAACATCTCTTCAACGATCTGCGTTATGGCACGCTGGTGCTGCCGGGTAACGATGGCGGTCCGGCACCGATCATTACCAATCCGAATGGTGATGTCGTGACGCTGGCGAACAATAACGAAGTGTCTGGACTCCAGATTGGTGCCGTATCACCGAACGGACCGGCCGGCAACGGTATCTTCGGCGACGGCATTACCGACTTCAATATCAACAATAACACCTTCGTGAACGCGGGACTTGCGGGAATCTCGGTCAACGGCAACGGCACGGGTTCTGTCACCAACAACAACTTCAGCGACAGCGGCCTGGCGAATATCGATATCTCGAACTCGACCGGTTCTGCTTTGACACTGGACGTCAGCAACAACATCGCCCAGACCGGCTTGACCGGCTTGATCCTGCGGAGCGACGGCGCGGGATCCGACGTCGACGCGACGATTACTTCCAACACCTTCAGCAACAATGCTGACAATGGTATGGAACTGTCCGCATCCAACGGCAGCATCATGACCGTGGTGGCCACGGACAACGTGACCAACAACAACGGTGCCAACGGCTTCCAGGCCACGGCCGATGCCGGCACGCTCGACTTGACCCTGACCGGTCAATCGTCCACGTTGAACGGTGGCAGCGGTTTGAACTTCGCCAGCTTCAACGGTGGCATCTTCAACGTGGATGCCTCGGACAATGCCTTGAGTACCAACTCGTTGAACGGCTTGAATGTCAATGCCGATGGCGGCAACATCGACTTCGTCAACTTCTCGAATACCACGTTGAACGGCAACACCCTGGTGGGTGCCGTCTTCAACGCGGACAACGGGGGGATCATCAATGGGACGTTCGACAGCAACTCGGTGCAGAACAACCTTGCGGGTGGTTTAAGCTCCTCACTCAACAACGGTGCCCAGTTGAACATGGCCTTCTCACAGAGCCAGTTTAACGGCAACACGGGCTTCGGGATCTCCTTGAGTGCCCAGAACGGCAGCTCGTACGGGACCCTGGTCGACCCGATCACCTTCAACCAGATCACAGTCAACGACAATGTCGGGCCGGGCATCCTGGTGTCTGGCACGACCGGGTCCACGATTGGATTGGAACTGGCCAACAGCACGATTGCCAACACGGTGGTCGACGCGACCACTGGTGCCATCGTGCCGACCCAGGAGATTGGTCTGACATCGAACATCAGCGACGGCCAGGCCAACATCACCTTGTTGTCCAACGTGTTTACGGCCAACCAGGATGCGGGTGTCAGCCTGACCTACGGCGGTACGACGACTGCCACGCAGTTGATTGACGGCAACACCATTCAAGACACCACCGATCTCGCCTCGACCGCGACGCCGAACGGTGACGGCTTGATCGTCTCCCTGGCTGGTTCGGCCACACTCGACAGTACAATTACCAACAACACGATTCAGAATAACGCCGGTACCGGTATTCTGGAGAATTTCAATAGCGGCAATGCCACAGTGACTGCCAACGAAGTGAGTAACAACGACCTCCTCCTGAATGGAGCTGACGGTCTGGGCATGCAGTTGAGCTTCGGAACGCATGCAGTCTTGAATGCTGACCACAACTTCATCACGACGGCCAGCAACACGACCGTCAATACGACAACCGTCGATCCCACGACTGGCGTTAGCACCACGGTCACGACGGTGACGACGATTCAAGGTGTGAACGGTATTAATCTCGACCTCACTGCCGACTCGTCGCTAGTCGCGACCATTTCCAATAACACGATCGATGGCAGCACTGTGACGGTGGATGGCTCGCCGACGACCGGTACCACCGCACTCGACTTCAGCACTGGTAGCGGTATCCTGATGAATGTCCGCCAGGACGCGACGCTGATGGCGACGCTGACGGCGAACACGATTCGACAGAACGGTGTGGATGGTGTCCACGTCGGTCCCGATCCGCTGCAGGGGACGCCAGTTGATACCCACTCCAGCCAGGAAACATCACATACCTTCGTGACTCTGAACAATAACCTGATTGAACAGAACCGCGACGACGGCGTGCAGGTCTCCACGAATCAGGTCTCGGAAGGTCCGGCCGGATTCACGGGGAACTCGGTCTATGTGTTGAATGGCAACACCATTCAGAACAACGGTACGACGACCACCGATGCCACGACGGGTATCACGACTCGTACGGGTAACGGTATCAACGCCGAAGTCCGGTCGGGTCAGATGGACCTGACGATCACCAACAATGTGATTACTGCCAACGCGGCAGACGGCATCATGATGCGGAACTCGATGGGTTACGCGTTTGATTCCACCCTCCAGCTGATCCAGGATGTGGATACCATTCCGCACTCGATCCTGAACGCGACCATCGACGGCAACACGATTACCGACAACGGCCATCGCGGTGTTGAACTGCGATTTGAAGACCTGACCGCAGCCGCAGCCGAACAGGGCTTCGGTGCCTTCGGCAACGTGACCTTGACCAACAACCTGATCGACAGCAACCGCGACGAAGGTGTCCTGGTGGTGATGAACACCCAGCACGACGACAATACGAACTTCAATGGCTGGCTGGAATTTGCGGTTGACGTCGACGAGACAACCTTCGGGCCGACGCAAAACCCGGAAAACCTGGCCGAGCTGACCTTGACCGCCGTGGGCAACACGATCACCAACAACGGTGGTGGCAACCCGGCAGACACGGCTGGTGCCACGGCAGGCGACGGTATGTTTATCCTGGTCGGTACTGGCAGCGAGGTCCGAGCTGACGTTCGCGACAACACGTTCTCGGGCAACTACAATGACGACTTCCGCACTGACTCCTTCGTGGCCGGGCCGCAGACGCCGCTCACCGCGTACAATACGCCCGATGCCTTAACGACTCGCATCTTCCTGGATCGAGTGGCTCGGCTGGATCTGCGGTTCACCGGCAACACGGGGAACTCGATCGGCAGCGTGACTGCCGCATCGGGCACCGATCGTGACATCAATGGTGTGATCAAGGATGGCCGATTCAATGGGGATTCGACGGCTCCCGCCGGATCAGTCCAACAGAAAGACAACTTCGGTAATGCGATTGGTCGGTTCCAGGTCGACTTCCAGGTGGAAGACACCCCCACACCGGTCAATTCCATCCTGAACAGCACGAATCACTTCACCGATCCTGATTCGCAGTTCCCGCGAAATAACTTCCTCAACAGCATCATTATTCCTTACACGATTGCCCCGATTGGATCGCTGTTCCCGTAACAGTTGCCAATCCAGCAAACAAACTGCAACAGCCCGACCAGGGTGACCTGGCCGGGCTGTTTCGCATTTCCGGGCGCCGTTTTCCGTAGGATGGCCGCCCCGGCCGTCTTCCTTCCGGCGAGGGTGCAGTCGCTATTTGGTGGGGGCAATTGGAAAACGCCCCCGTTGGGCTCGTCCCAACGGAGCGCTGACTGGCCAGCTACCCAACAGTGAGTTTTGCTGAATTCTCAACCTTTATGTCTCCGATGCCCCCTGCCGCCAGCCCGTCGCTGCTGTGACCACGGTTCGCTCACGGCGGCAGGGGGCATCGGAGACCACGCGTTGAGGGTCCAGAACGTTTCTCTCTAGTAGCTGGCCAGTCACCGCTCCGTTGGGGCAAGCCCAACGGGGGCGACAACAGATGGCAATTCTGCCTTTCACTGTGACACAGTCATCCAGAATCTTAAGAATTATTCTCCACCAGTTAGCGGCTGTAAGTTGCCTCCAATCAAGACAAAACTGGTATTGCCTCATTCTGGAGTCTGTAGTAGATTCCCGGCCCCTGCCACTTCCGATCGGGATTCCCCGAACAACCTTTCCTGCTCCTCGCCTTTCCATTCCTGCCTTAAAAAAAGTCCCAGCGGGGTGTCCACCCCCGGCACGAGGTATGCCCATCATGTCACGTCCCCATTCCCACGCAGACTCATGGTACGATTCGGTCGGTCGCTGGTTATCCGGAGCACCGAAACGCAAGCGGAACTCGGAAGAGACCGCGACTCGGCAAGTGACCGTCGAATTCCTGGAGAACCGGCAGCTCTTGTCGGCCACCAATACGTCGGGCGCGAATCCGACAGACCCGAATTCGGCGTCATCGGATGAACAAACAGCGGCCGTCGCCGGGACCACCAGCACGACGACCACGACGCATGGTGTGGATTCCAACGGCAATCCGACCACGACCGTTACGGTGACCACCACAACCACGGACGCTGACGGCAATACCACGACTTCGTCCACCTCCACCACGACTGTGGATGGCACCACCGAGACTCCCTCTACCTCGATCGATACCGATCAGGCCCTGGGCATGGTCTTGCAGCCTGATGGCAAGATGATCCTGGTCGGTGCGGTGCAGATTGATACCTACGGAAACTACGACTTCGGCGTCACGCGACTCAACGCGGATGGCTCGCTGGATACGTCGTTTGGCACCAACGGCAAGAAGATCATCTCGTTTGATCTGGGTGGCCGGGATGCCGACGATCATCTCAGCCTGGATCAGGATATCGCGACCTGCGTGGCATTGCAGTCTGACGGCAAGATTGTCGTCGGCGGCTATGCTCAACGCGGTCTGGGCAACTTCGATTTCGCCGTGGTGCGTCTGAATACCGACGGTGCGCTGGATACGACATTCAGCAGTGACGGCAAGGCCATCGTGGCCTTCGATTACGGTGGTGCGGGCGATGATCGAGCAACCGGAGTCGCCATTCAGAGCGATGGAAAAATTGTGCTGGTGGGATACTGCCAGAAAGCCCAGCTAGGCGATAACGACATCGCCCTGGCCCGCCTGAAAACGGACGGTTCGCTGGATACCAGCTTTACCGGTGACGGCCGCAAGTTTATCGGCTTCAATAACAACGGCGCCGGCGATGACCGCGGCGCCGCGGTGACGATTCAACCCGATGGCCGGATCGTGGTCGTGGGCTATGCCCAGGCCAGCGGTACTGGCAACGACGATTTTGCGATTGCTCGTGTCACCACGAACGGAACCCTCGATCGCTCGTTCAGCGGCGATGGTAAGAAGACGGTCGCCTTCAATCTGGGCGGCACTGGAAATGACCGGGCGACGTCTGTGGCCCTGCAATCCGATGGCGGTATTGTCGTGGCGGGTTCCGCTTCCTCGGTCGACGGCGATGGCGATTTTGCTATCGCGCGGATTAAAAAGAACGGCTCGCTGGACAAGACCTTCAGCGGCGACGGCATGAAGACGATCCCCTTCAACCTGGGGGCGAGTCTCGAGGATCAGGCCACCGGCGTGGCCATTCAATCGGATGGCAGCATCGTCCTGTCGGGCCTGGCCCAGATTAGCGCCACCGGCGACTTCGATTTCGCGGCGGCCCGGCTGACGTCCGTCGGAGAACTCGATACCAACTTCTCCACCGATGGCAAGAAGAGTATCGCCTTCAATATGGGTGGCAGCGACAACGACGTGGCGAACGGCATCGTGCTGCAACCCGACGGCAAGATCGTCCTGTTTGGACACGCCCTGCGGACCGATCCGGCGAACACCGACTTTGCGGTGGCTCGCCTGGATACCGACGGCCAGCTCGACACCAGTTTTGGGACGGGCGGCTTGAAGACCATTCCGTTCGACGCGACGTAATCCTGACACCACGTCGAGAGTCGACTCAAGCTTCTCACTCTATAACCACCAGCCGCCGTTACGGGCGGCTGGTGTCGTTTCCGGTCCATTGCTTGAGAGCCACGTGCAAACACCGTGTGCAAAATCAGCCGGCACGCGCTAAATAGCCTTGCGTGAAGTTGGGACAAGGCTCGTGCCACTGTTTCATGACCGTACTCGGTCATTAAGCAGTGCTCCTCCAGCGGCCAGATGCAAAACCGCGAATCACAGCTGAAGACAGCACTGCTTAGCGACTGAGTACAGTCGCGAAACAGTGGCACGAAACTGAGTTAGTCCCAGGATCGTGTAAGGTTGTTTAGCGTCCGGTTCGATCGGGATATTCAGCTCCGAAAACGGAACCGGGGGCTGATGTGATGAAAAGCGATGAAGAGTCGCGGTGTATTGAAAGTCAGGCCAATCGGGAATCTGTTTCGATTACGAATGAATACCCCAAAGGGGTTATGCAACATAGCCCAGGGTTGCTCGCGCCAGCGGGCTACCCTGGGTAAGTGGTCCACGAGGTTCTCGTACCCTGAAGGGGTTCCGTCTTCATACGCAACCCTTTCAGGGTAGGGTTCAATATGGATTGGATACCCAGGGTAGCCCGCAGAGCGGGCAACCCTGGGCTATGATGCGTATCCCCTTCGGGGAATTCATGCAGCGCGTTCAATTACCGCGTGCAACAAAAGTCGGACCATCACTTTCGTTCGGTAATGTCCCTTTTCATCACACCGACCGGGGACTAGCGCCCTCCGGCTAATGAATGGACCGGGCCAGCCGCCGAGTTTTCGGATCGGACGCCCAACCCCAAAGAACCGGTGGCAAGCGCCATTCGGCTCACGGTTTTGACGACGAAGCACGATCAACACCCGCGACAGGAAGGTTAACAGCCGTTAGCGCTCGCGTCGGACAGTGGGTCATTGTGTATGCGCTCGCCCGGGTTCGCTCGTCCGGCGAACTCGCGGAGACACCCATCAACGGTCATCGGCGCGTCCGGTGGCGTTCCCATTCATCTGCAGAACGTTCTATTTAAGTGATTACCCCTACCGAGTATGCGCGAAAATACGCGCAGAGAAACTCTCAAATGTAAAAAAAGTATATAAAGTCTTTTCCCTCCGAGTTGTTCACCATTCCCGGCATCCAATTTGCCTGAGCTGTCTTTGGCTTCACATCCCTCAGGGAGGAAGTCGCGCCATCTGTGCGCTTCCGGTCCGACTGTTGTGGAAGGGTCGAATCCGGTGAATCAACTTCCATTCATGCTGCCAGAGTTGTTCGCATTTCGGAGAGTTTTTCATGTTTCAGAAATTCATGTCAGACGAAGCGGGATTCATTGTCTCGTCGGAACTCGTGCTCATCGCCACGATGTTGGTTCTGGGACTTCTGGTTGGTTTGAATACCCTCCGCAACTCGATCACCAGCGAACTGGATGACATCGCCGACGCGATTGGCAACATCAATCAGGATTACAGCTACTCAGGTCTCACCGGTCACTCGGCCAGCGTTGCCGGGACCGTCTTCGATGATGTGGAAGACTTCTGCGAAGTCGGCAATCAAGTCGCCGACACCTTCCAACTCTGCACGGCCACTGTTGATGGTGGCGTCGAGAACTAGTCCGATCCCTTGTAGTTGCAGGCTCCCCGACTCGGAGAGTCAAGCTACAGGTTCGCGGACAGTTCTGGCAATTGAGTTCGCTCGTCACGGATGGCTTGTCCACACAGTTCCCGAGTCTCGCGTTGCGCGGACTCGAACGACATGTGTCGCGAATCCCAGGGTCGTGTGCGAGCTGCGTTCGAAGTCCGGTCCTTCGACGCAGGAAACCAGGCGGAAGTTTCTCTGTATCCATCACTGGGTGTGTGCCTCGGCGGAATCTGAGAGTTCAGATCAAGCCTCGAAGCGACGCCCTCAATCATAAAAGCGGAACGATTCTCATGCGTCTCACCCCCTGGCTGTCGCTGTTCTCCAAGTCTGCCTTGCGGAAAATATCAAGTTCTGTTCGTGTGAAACGCCGCTCTTGGACTGGCATTGAACAGGTCGAATGTCTGGAAGACCGCTTGTTCTTGTCGACTTTTTATGTCGCGACAACAGGCGACAATCTGAATGTGGGCGATATTACACACCCTTTCCGAACCGTCCAGCAAGCGCTCACGGCGGCCGGATCCGATAGTTCCGGCCCGCACACGATTAATGTTGCGGCCGGCACCTACAACCAAGCCGGACTGGACAACGGATTCTCAATTGGCAGTAGTGCCAGCTATGTTGACAATTTAGATGGTCTAACAATTGATGCTGGATGGAATTCCAACTTTACAACCCAAACGTTCGGAACGACGGTCTATTTACCTCAGACGAACGTCGATAATTCCTCACCATCGCCCTTCACTCAAGACATCACGATCTACAACAACCACGTGACCGTTCGCGGATTCACGTTTGTCTTCGACGGACAACTGGGAGATGGCGGGACGCGTCAGAGCGGTGGCTTGTTGTCGGAAGGCCAGTACACGCTGATTACGCAAAACACCGTTGAGGTAGGATATTCGAATTCAGGAGTTCGGTCTGTCGGAATCGTTGTTCATACACCGCCGCCCGCCGGGATCAGTGTTCACAACGATGGCACGGCCGTGGGAGTTCAAGTAACCAATAACACGATTCTGGCAAATGGCGGATCGACTTATCTGTTCAATAATGATTCAACCGGTATTTTAGTCAATCCCGAAACGACACCGGGTCGCGTTACTCCGATCATCATTAGCGGAAACAATATCAGTGGGCCCAATCTGGGAACGGGCATCACAATTGATAAGGCAAGTTACGTGACGGTCGATGGTAATTCGATCCAGCGAACTGGCTCGACTGCAGTAAGTCAGGTGCTCATTGCGCTCAAGCATTCGACTGGGGTTGATACCTATTCGTCAATTCCTCAAACCGGCATCATTATCTCCAACAATACACTCGATGGGCTCGATGGCTCGGCCGCGGGAAGTATTGGTATCAACTTGAGCACGCGCAACAATGAGATCCAGCAGGTGAACGGAGTTACCATTACTGGCAACATCGTCCGGGATCTGGCATACGGTGTCGTAGGCGGGCTAACAAATGTATTAGGGTCAGGAATCAATTCGACGGCAAATTCTTTCACCGGAATAACGGCCAAAGCGCTTTACTTCACCGGAACCGGGACCATGAATGGTTCTGCGAATTGGTACGGTTCGAACGTACTCGCCACTGTGACCGGCTTGATCACCGGGACTGTCGACTACACTCCCTATTTGAATCTCGGTACCGACACTTCTGGCTCGGCCGGCTTCCAACCCGACTATTCTGATCTAACTGTCGTAGGCGTGAACGGTCAAACAGGGGCTGCCGGGCGTATTCAAGAGGCTATTGATCTCCAAAATACGCAGGCTCCGCCGATTTACACCGGAACTGTCACTGTCACTTCGGGTACCTACACCGAGGCCATCAGCGGCCAAGTCGGAACGCTGAACCTGGCAACCGGTGCCGTGGCGAATCTCAGCGGTACAGTGAATGGATTCCTAAATGCCGGCGTAGGAACATTGAACGCGCTTGGTACGGGTACGGTTGGCACGCTGGTGATCGGCGATGCCGTCAACAATGGCGGTGGAGTGACGTCAGATGGATTGCAATTCACAGGGGCCGGTACTCTGGCACTCGATGTCAGCAGCGTGGCGAGCCACGACCTGTTGGACGTGAATGGCACTGTGGCACTCGGGACCACCGCGACGCTCAGTTTGACGGTGGGCGCATTCGTCCCCGTCGATGGGGCCGAGATCATCCTGATCGACAACGATGGCGCCGCGGACGCGGTCACAGGGACGTTTGTCGGTCTGGCGGACGGTGCGATCGTCTCGTCCAACTTCGGTGGATCGGGCAAGACGGCTCGGATTACCTATCACGGTGGAGATGGCAACGACGTTGCGATCCGTGTCGACAAAGCGGTCGTCAGCATCCCGGCTCCCACTCCTGACGGAAGCCCTGATACCTACCAACTGCGCGTTGTGGGGAGTACGCTCGAAACCTTGATCAACGGCGTTGTGGTGGATACCCGGCCTTTGGCTGGTATCCAGAATCTCACGATCGACGGCAGCAGTGACGCTGATACCTTGAACTTGGATTTTGCGGGTGGTGACCCCATTCCGCTGACCGGGCTGACTTTCAACGGTGGTGCCGGTTTCGACAAGATCAATCTGATCAATGTGGGCAGCTCCTTTACGACTCAGACCTACAACTACACGAACGCCAACGATGGCTCGATCGTGCTGAATGACGGTACGAATCATACGATCACGTACACGGGTCTCGAGCCGATCACCAACGACGGTACGCCGACCAACATTATCTTCAATCTGCCGGATACGGCTGATGCGACGATTACCCTGGCCGATCTGGTCGCCGGGGTCACGGCTCGACTGGACTCCACGGTTCCGACCTTTGAGCAAACCGATTTTGCGATCCCTGCGGTCGGTGGCTCGATCACCATCAACATGGGAGCGACCACCGCTCAGACGATTACCGTCGGGACCTTGACGCTCAATGCCACCACGGACCTGACCATCGACGGCCAGGGCGGGACGGATGTCATTCATCTGAATTCCGCTGGCCTGAGCGTCGATGCCTTGACCTTGAGTGCCGAAACGATCGACCAGGCCAACGCGGTGGTTGCCACGGGCACAACAACCCTGACTGCCACTTCGGCCGGCAACATCACGTTGAACAGTGCCGCGAACAATTTCAGCACGGTGGTGGTCGTCAGTGGTAATGACGTGACCCTGGTCGATACCAATGCGATCAACCTGGGGACCTCGACCGTGACGGGTAACTTGAGTGTCACGGCGACGGGATTAGTCGACTTCACAGGTGCGGGAGCGACCACTGTTGGTGGTACGCTGGGCATCACGACGACCGTGGGCGGAATCACCGATAGTGGCGCAGGGTCATTGGCCGTAACGGGTGTCAGCACGCTGGCGGCCGGGGCTGGAAATAACATCACGTTGAACAACGCTGGCGACAATTTCAGCACAGTCGTCATCACCAGCGGCAACAACGTGACCCTGGTCGATACGAATGCCATCAACCTGGGGAACTCGACCGTGTCGGGCAACCTGAGTGTCACGGCGACGGGATTGGTCGACTTCACGGGTGCGGGAGCGAGCACGGTGGGTGGTACCCTGGGCATCACGACGACCGTGGGCGGAATTACCGATACTGGCGCAGGGTCATTGGCCGTAACGGGTATCAGCACGTTGGCCGCGGGAGCTGGCAATGACATCACGTTGAACAACGCCGGCAACAATTTCAGCACAGTCGTCATCACCAGCGGCAACAACGTGACCCTGGTCGACACGAATGCCATCAAC
Source organism: Planctomycetaceae bacterium (assembly GCA_021732415.1). Taxonomy (GTDB): domain Bacteria; phylum Planctomycetota; class Planctomycetia; order Planctomycetales; family Planctomycetaceae; genus JAKFVC01. The sequence continues at coordinate 12,302 of JAKFVC010000008.1, read as the reverse complement.
CTGGGGACCTCGACCGTGTCGGGGCTCCTGAGCGTCACGGCGACGGGATTGGTGGACTTCACAGGTGCGGGAGCGACCACTGTCGGTGGCACTCTGGGCATCACCACAACCGTGGGCGGAATCACTGATAGTGGGGCAGGAACATTGGCAGTGACCGGAACCAGCACGTTGGCTGCCGGCGCAGCGAACAACATTACGCTCAATAATGCCGGCAACAACTTCAGTACGGTGGCTATTACCAACGGCAATACCGTCACCCTGAATGACGTGAATGGCATTGATCTCGGGGCATCTACGATCAGCGGCAATTTGATTGTCACGTCAGGGGCGATCACCGATAGCGGTGCCGTCTTGATCACGGGAACCACCAGCCTGACGGCCGGTGCCAATCCCATCACTCTGGATGCGGCGGATGACTTCGGGGGTCTGGTGACGATTGTGTCCGGAACCGCAGTGGTTCTGAATGACATCAACGATATCAACTTCGCGGCCACAGGGACGCTGACCTCATTGGCGATTACGGCAGCGACCGGCACAATCACTGATACCGGTGACGTCACCGTCACTAATAATGCCAGCTTCCTGGCGGCGACGATCACTCTGGGTGGCGGTGGTGAGGCCACCAACTACGGTAGTTTGACTTTCAACTCCGCAGGTGTGGTGACCATTCAGGAAGATTCGGCGACCGACCTCGCGGGTTCGAACTCGGCGAACAGCCTCAGTTTGACTTCCACCGGGGCCATTACCGATAGTTCGACCAGCCTGACCGTGTCCACGCAGGCCACGTTCTCCGGGACGGCGATCACGATTGGCGGAGCCGGGACGACCACGGCCTTGACCGACGTGACCTTCACGTCAGCCGGTGCCGTCTCGATCCAGGAAGATTCCGGGATCAATCTCACCGGAGCCAACACCGCCAGCACGCTGACCCTGGACGTCAGCGGAAATATCACCGAGGCCGGCACGGTCACCACCGGGACGACCAACCTGACCGGTGCCGTCATCACCATGACGACCGCCAACGTCTTCGGTTCCATTACCGTCAATAATGGGACGGGTGCCGTGTCGATCACCGAGAATGCCCAGATGGATATCGCGGGGATCATTCACAACGGTGGTCTCCTGACTCTGCAGGCGGGTGCCAACACGATCAATGTCAATGGTGCGATTAACATCACCGGTGGCAACGCGGACTTCCTGACGACCGGGATTTTGAATCTCAACAACAATGTCACGGCGACCGTCATCACGGGTACGCCGACCACGGTGAACGTGAATAACAACACGGCTCAGATCCAGGACGGTGTTGACGCCGCCCTCGCCGGAGCAACGGTGAATGTCACCGCCGCGTCCACCTTCAGTGAGAACGTCGGTATCCCGAAGAACCTGAACCTCGTGGCGACGATCGATAACGTCACCATCAGCGGTGGTGTCGGTGGTGCCGCTCTGACAGTGACCGCCGGTACGGTCAGTATTACCGGGTTCTATGCCAATACCGCCGCCCCGACCTCCACGGTTTTCATTGGGGGCGGCGTTGTGACGTTGCGAAACAACGTCATCGTCGAAAGCTCGGGATTCACCCAGGCTGCCATCTTGAACGCCGGGACCTTGAACATGGGTGTGTCGGGCACCTCGACTCCGGGTAATAACAGCATCTCGGTGAATGGTGCCGGCAGCCTGTTGACCAGCGCATCGCCCGTCGATGCCTCGGGCAACTACTGGGGCACGAGTGTCTTCGCCACGATTACCGCCGGGATCAGCTCGCCGGCAACGGTCGACTACACACCGTACCTCAACCTCGGGACGAACCTGGTGGGGATTGGCTTTCAAGGCGATTTCTCGGATCTCACCGCCCATGCGGGTGGTTCGCAACTGGGTGTGGCAGCGATTACCGAAGCTTACAACATGCTGACCGCAGTCGGCACGATTCACGCTCTGACAGGGTCGTACACGGAAAGCGTGGACCTGGGAGCAGCCCCGAACAAGGCTGTCACACTTGCCGCCGGGGCCAGCCCGGGACAGGTGGATATTTCGGGTTCGCTGACATTGACCGCCAACGACACGCTGCCGATCGAACTGACCGGCTATACGCCGCCAGATGCGACCGGCCCCACGGGTGAAGGAACGAACTTCGACAACTTCACAGTGCATGGCACCGTGACCCTGGGGAATGCAACGCTGGTGCCGACGATCAGCTATGCAGCACATCCCTACGATCGCTTCACCATCATCAATAATCTCTCGGGCGGGGCAGTCGTTGGAACGTTTGGCGGTCAGCCGGAAGGCTCGGTCATCAATGTGAATGGTGTACGTCTCCGCGTGTCGTACAAGGAATTCCACCAACCCAGCTCCAGTCCATCGACCCCCAGCTTCTTCGGTGACGGCGACGACGTCTCGTTGACCGTCATGCTGCCACCGATTCTCGTCACGCAAGGCGTCAATGGCGATCTGACTCTGGATGGCACAGGCTGGAACGACGACTTGACATTGTCGTTCACCGGCACGAACCAGCTGACCTTGATCGGCAACGATGTGACCAACTTCACTGGTCCGCTGACGTCCAACATCCAGTTGGCCGGGCCGTACACGGTCACGGGCAACATCACGATCAAGCTGGGCAACGGCAATGACAAGGTGCTGATCCGCGGCGTCGGTGCCAATGCGACTTATGACAGCGGGGATTTGACGATCGATCTGGGAGCTGATGACGACACGATCACCACCATCGACAGTCTGATTCCTCCGACTCTCAACGCCGGTCTGAAGATGACCGGTAATCTGTCGATCATCGGCGGAGCCGGGACGGACAACGTCACGCTCGGTAGTGTCACCGCGACCGATACCTTGCTGGCTCGTGACGTCACGATTGATACGGGGACGGGCCTCGCTCAGACGATCAGCCTGGACCGCCTGACAGCGACTCGCAACGTGACGTTGACCAACGGTGGTTCTGCGGCCCAGACGGTCGCAATGGGAGTCATTGCGGCTAACGTGATCACTGGTAACCTGGTCATCAATCAATTGGCCAGCGCCAGCAGCTACACGGTCGGACTGCACAACACCAGCGTCGGAGGCTTCCTGAACGTGACCAATGGCAGCGGCTCGGGAGCAGCGGCCGTGACGATTGACACCACGACGGCTCAATCGGTGAATGGAGCGACGACGATCACCAACGGCAACAATCTCACCAATGCCGTGACGATTGTCGGCACGACGGGTGGCTTGCAGTTGAAGGGTTCGATCGCGATTAAGAATGGGACCGCAACCAACACCAACGGCATCACGATCACGGACATCACGGATAGTGGTAACTCGGCGACCAACCTCACCAACGGTGCCAGCCCGGCGAATACGATCACGTTCAACGGAGCACTGGCCAATACGTTCCTGGGACTGGTCACCGCAACCAATGGGGCGAGTACCGGGACGAACGTGATCAACGCCACGCGATTGTCGTCGACCAAGGGCATCAATTTGAATAACGGGACCGCGACGACGTCGAACGCGATGACGATCGGCGGTGCCGCCGCGACGGACCTCGTTTCCGTCACGGGCAATTTGGTGATCTCCAACGGTACGGCGGGTACCACGACGATCGGCATCGATCGCCTGACGACCCTTGGTGCGAACGCGGTGGGGAATGTCACGATCAATGACCAGGCAACTGGTGCCGGTGGGACGGGCCTGACGTTCGGAGCGAACGCTGCGAATTCGATCTCGGGCAATCTGCAGATCACCAATCAGTCCTCGACAGGGACGCGGTCGGTCCTCATGAACCAGACCACCGTCAGTGGTCGGACCGGTGTCAACATCTACGAAGTGGGCACGGGCAATACCTCGTTGACGATTGGCAATGTGGCAGCCTCGACGATTTCCAAGGGCCTGGTTGTGCAGGATGGCACCGGATCGTCGACGGTGAACCTGCAGAACCTGACGGTCGGCAACTTCAACTACGCGGATCTGGGTGGTGGCACCGACACCCTGGCCTTGGCCGACACCGCGGGCACGTTCCGAGTCAACGGGGTGACCCGGATCGACACGGGTGCGGGCAGCGATACCGTACGGATCGCCACGACCGGAACCGCGATCCTCAACGATACGGTCTTCATCGCCCTGGGGGCCGGCAACGATTTGTTGTTCATCGGACCGAACGCCGATTCCCCAGCCTTCAACAGTGCCAGCAAGTTCATGTTCGACGGTGGTTCCGGAGACGACACGTTCAACGCCAGCCCGCTGTCGATCGCCGAGTACTCGGGATCACCTCTGGCTAAGAAGGTGAAGTCGAAGATTCTGAATTTCGAACACCTGCTGACGAACTAAACGGCGTCTAGTAAGTGATCGCTGATCATGGAGCAGGGTGTGTGGGATTTGTCCTGCACACCCTGCTTTTTTGGTAACGCAATAACGGAATGGCGTGAGATCGCCTATCAGTACTTATCCCGGAGGGATTAAAGAGAGTAGCCGGTGGTTGAGCGCAGCGACACCACCGGATAATAGTGGCATTGAGTGTTTTCGACCCTGAAGGGGTCGCAGAGCAACGTTTCTGCGACCCCTTCAGGGTCGGAGTTTCTTGGTTTAATCCATTCCGGTGGTGTCGCTGCGCTCAACCACCGGCTACTCTCTGCGACCCCTCTGGGGTCAAAAAGGGAGATCTCAAAGCTTGGTCAAATCAATGAATTCGGCCTGTAGGTCAGGCTGTGCCTGACGCACTGGGCTGTCGAAGATCACCATCGTCAGGCACAGCCTGACCTACTGCGGGAAGACGAACGGCACCGCCGACGCCTGTAGCCTGTAAACCCTGGTTATCGTTCTCTTCACAATCCATACAAATCTGTAAACACTTCGAGCGGACAGCCCTGTCCATCTGAGTGTCATTCGGACCGGGTTCCGCCGTCTGCTGCTATGAGATCCCCCGGGCGGCAGATGATTTGGCAGCGCCGAGGCCTAGTTCGGGCAGGATCCTCGCGCGGCGCGCCCGCCGGCGGAAACTTTTCGGAAAGCCTGCGGTGATCAGTATGTTCATCGTTTCAGGCATTCAATTTGCCATATGAAGCTTCGGCTTCACACCCCGCACGGGGGGAGGCTGCGCTTGCAGGGCGCTGCCGGTCAGACTGTCACCGAACGGTCAACTTCGCAAATTGTCCTGTCTAACCCACACTACTAGACCGAGATCATCGTCATGCGTTTGAATTCGTGGCTTGCCGCACTTTCGAAGACGTTTGTCCGCCAGTCTGCGACCAAAAGTCTGGAAAAGAAACGCCGCAGAATGAGTCACGTGGGCTGGTTGGAATGCCTGGAAGAACGCATCGTTTTGTCGACGTTTTACGTGGCGTTGACCGGTAATGACACGACCGGCAACGGTTCGATCGCGACTCCCTACCGCAGCATTCAGAAAGCTTTGGATGTTGCCAACCTGGATGCCACCGGGCCTCACACAATCGATGTCGCGGCGGGCACCTACAGCCAGGCTGCTTTCGACAAAGGCTTCGGTATTGGAAGTTCGGCAGGGCCTTCGCCGAACCTTGTCGGCCTGACGCTGAGCGGTGGCTGGAACTCAAGTTTTACCGTTCAGACGAACGGATCGACCACTTACATTCCGCAGACGAATGCCAATAATCTGAATCCTGGACCAACCAGCATCGCGAGTGATGCGTCGACCGCCGACATCATCGTTTACACAAGCGGTACGACGATTCGTGGCTTTACCTTTGTGTTCGATGGCCAGGCAGGGGCTGGTGGGCTCCGAATTACTGGGGGATTGCAGACCGAAGCGCAGTCGGTGGTGGTCACGAATAACACGATTGAAGTCGGCTATTCGAATGGTAATCCCCGGTCCGCCGGCATCGTCGTTCATAGTCCGGCCGGTGGTTCGGAAGCCGGAGTGCAGATCACCAACAACACGATCGTGGCGAATGCGGGTTCGACATTCGGATTTTCCAATGCTTCCACGGGTATCTTCGTCAATCCTGACACGTTTGGCCGCGTCACGCCGGTCATCATCAGTGGGAACAACATCAGCGGTGACAACCTGGGTGTCGGAATCGCGCTTGACCGGTTGAGCTATGTCAACGTGGATGGCAACACCATTCAACGGACAGGCAGCGCAGTGAGCAGCCCCCTGATCGACTTGCGACAGGCAACGTCAGGGCTGGGGAGCTACGGAGCTCAGACCGGCATCAACATCACCAACAACACTCTCAATGGGTTTGCTCCCAATGGGGGCAACGCGGGGGTCGATCTGAGTGCACGTGGTTCGGCGATCGATCAAGTGACCGGTGTCAACTTCACCAACAATTTCGTGAGTAACGTTTCTTTCGGCGTCGCGACGATACAGGCCACGGTCATTGGATCCGGAATCAATGCCATCGAGAACTCGTTCGTCAACGTGACCGGCAAAGCGTTCAGCTTTGGCGGCACGGGCACGATGAACGGTTCACGCAACTGGTATGGTTCGAGCGTCGCTGCAACAGTCGCCGGGTTGATCTCCGGATTGGTGGACTATACTCCGTATCTAAACCTCGCCACTGACACCTCGGGTTCCACCGGATTTCAACCGAGCTACGCTTCGTTGACGGTCGTGGCTGCCGGAGGACAAACAGGAGCGACTGGTCGAATTGCGGAAGCGATTGGACTGGTAACAGCGGGCGGTACCGTCAACCTGGCAGCCGGAACCTACTCTGAGAATGTGCCGGTCAACAAAAATCTTTCGCTGGTGGGCAATAGTCCTTCCGACACCTTCGTCAATGGTGGTGCGGGAGTCGGCGTGACGGTCGTGAATCCGGCCACCGCGGTGACCTTGCAGAACCTCAAGATCGCTGGCACACCGACCGCCATCGCCAATACCACGAGTCCGACGCTGGCCACCGTAACGCTGACGAATGTGTTGCTCCTCGACGCCAGCCCGACCATGACGACAATTACCGGTACGGGCAATAGTGATTCGATCCGCATCGTCTTGAACGGCGCGAATCTCGAGACCTATCTCGGCGCGGCCTTGGTTGATTCACGTCCGGCCAACGCCCTGCCGATCATCGTGAATGGTGGAGCAGGGGACGACACCTTTACCATCGACCTGTCGGGTGGGAATATCATTCCTGCGGGTGGGATCACCTTCAACGGCGGCGGCAATTCCGCTATTGGTGACAAACTCGCGGTGATTGGTGGAACGACGACGACTGTCACACACTCGTTTACTAATAATAATGACGGCTCGATGACGCTGACGGGAGCGATTGCCGGAACGATTACCTACACGGGACTCGAACCAATCACCGACAACGTGAACGCCGCCAATCGCGTCTTCACATTCACCGGCGGTGCGGAGACGATCACCGTCACCGACGCTGCCGGAGCGTTCACGCGGATCGACTCGTCACTTGGTGAATTCGTGGACTTCGCGGCGCCGACCACTTCGCTGACCATCAACACCAATGGTGGCGATTCGACAACCTTCTACAGCTTTGACGCAGCATTCAATACGCCCACTGTGATTCTGCAGGACGGGACGAGCTCCAGTACGTTCAGCCTGGGGGCCAGCAACGTCTTCCCCGATGCGACCGCGGTCACGGTGAATACGAATGCTCTCCTGGATCTGGCGGGTTTCTCTGACACCACTGCCAATCTGACGTTGAACGGGACAACCCTGCGAAATTCCACCGGGACGAGTGCCCTGGGCGGAACGGTGACCCTCAGCACGGCAGCAGCAACGGTCAATGTCACTGGCACACAACTCACGTTAAGTGGTCAGGTCACAGGGACGCAGGCTCTCACCAAGAGTGGCGCCGGCACACTGATCCTGTCCAATTCTGCGAACGATTATGCCGGCGTGACAACCATTAGTGCCGGTACTTTAGCGGTAACCGCCAGTGGTGCTTTGGGAGCAGTCGGGGCCAATACCGTCGTGAATGCGACAGCCACACTCGATTTGCGAAACGTCGCGTATGCGGCAACGGAACCGGTCAGCCTCAATGGCGGTACGTTGCAGACTTCGACCGGCACCAGTTCGTTCGCCGGAACCGTGGCGTTGGCGGCGAGTTCCACTGTTGATGTGACTGGAACGCAACTGACACTCTCGGGCGTGATCTCGGGCGGCGCCGGTGCCGCTCTGGCTAAAACTGGTGCTGGCGTCCTCATCTTAAACAATGCGGCCAACACGTACTCTGGTGCGACCAACATTAATGCCGGTACCGTTCAGATTAACGGCACGAACAGCGGAACGGGTGCGGTGAGCGTCAATAACTCGTCGATTCTCCGCGGCATTGGCACTATTGCCGGAGCGGTCAATGTCAACAACACGGCGCGGCTGGCTCCGGGAATCGCGGGGCCCGGGACGTTGACGACCGGAGCTTTGACGTTCGCGTCGACGGCCTTCCTGGATGTGGATGTGAATGGCGTCACGGCGGCGGGGACTGATTACGATCGGCTGGTCGTGAATGGGGCGATCACTCTGGCAGGTGCCACTTTGACGCCGTCCATCGGTGCGGGCATCGATCTGCCGACTTTTGCCACCATTGTCATTATTAACCAGGTTCCTGCGGGCGCGATCAGTGGGATCTTTAACGGCCATCCGCAAGGTGGCATCTATGATGTCTCGAGCGAGCGGTTGCGGATTTCGTACGTGGAAAGTACCACTGCTCCGGGCAATGGGAATGATGTTTCGCTGACGGTTCTGCCGCCGCCGATTGTTGTGAACTATACGGCGAACGGAAACCTGTTGCTGACCGGAACCGATTTTGTCGATGACATCATCGTCGATTTCAGCAACACGAATTCGGTCACGCTGACCGGAAATGGTTATACGAATTTCATCGGCGCCGGAACAAACGGGCAGAGTGCCGGACCCTATCTGGTTACCGGGACTCTGACGATTAATACCAACGGGGAGAATGATGTCGTCGTGTTGCGCGGCTTGACCGCGAGTGCCACCCTGGACAGCGGCGACGTCAACATCAACCTGGGTGCGGGCGACGATATTCTGACGACCGTGCAGGCCGTGACTCCGACCCTGGGACTGACGATGACGGGCAGCCTCAATGTTGTGGGAGGCCTCGGGAACGATACGGTGCGGCTTGGCAGTAATGCGGCCAACGATACGTTTAGTGCTCTGAATGTCAGTGTCGATAACGGTGCGGGGACCGGTGCTCAGACGATCGATCTCGACCGGTTCACGGCACATGGCAATGTCACGTTGACCAACAACGGCGCGGGAGGCCAGACGGTCAGGCTGGGACAGAATGCCTCGAACGCCCCGAATACGATCACGGGCGATCTCAATATCAAGCAACCCTCGACTGCGACGGGCTATACCGTTGCGATTCGCAATACCGCCGTCAACGGGCTGGTGTCCGTCATCAACGGTAGCGGCACAGGCGCGGCGGCTGCGGTGACGATCGACACGACGACGGCGCAAGTCATTGGCGGGACGACATCGATCACCAACGGCGACAATGTGACGAATTCTGTAAGTTTGGTGGGCACGACCGGTGGTTTGAGGTCTGTCGGGAATGTGACCGTCAAGAATGGGATCGCGACGACCAGCAATGCCATCACGGTCAACAGCCTGGGTAATAGCGGTACGACATCATCCACCTTTACGAATGGTGCCAGCCCGGCCAATAGCATCTCCTTCCTTGGAACGACCGGTAACGCCTTCACGGGACTGGTCGCTGCCACGAATGGTTTGAGTACGGGAACGAATGCCATCACGGCGACACGGCTCTCCGCAACGAAGGGCCTGACGCTGACGAATGGTGGCGCGACGACCTCGAACACTTTGACCGTCGGGGGCTCGGCGGGCACCAGCCTGGTGAGCGTGACGGGTAATGTGACCCTCACCAATGGGACGGCTGCCACCACCAGCGTCAGCGTGGATAACCTGACGGTGCTGGGCGCGAATGCCGCTGGCAATCTGACAATCGCCAATGGCGCTACCGGAGCGGGTGGGACGACGGTGACCTTCGGTGCGGGTGCGTTGAACTCGATCTCTGGCAACTTGCAGATCACCAACCAGGCCTCGTCCGGAACGCGTGCGGTCGTCATGAACCGCACGACGATTAGTGGACGAACTGGGGTCAACCTGTACGAGGTGGGTGGCGGGAATACCACTCTCACCGTGGGGAATAACCAGTTAGTCACAGTCGCCAAGGCGTTTGTCATCCAGGATGGGACGGGTAACTCCACGGTCGCCCTGCAGAATCTGACTGTTGGCAGTCTGAATTACACCGATATTGGCGGCGGCGTCGACACGCTGGACCTGGGCGGCACACCCGCTGGGACGCTGACGGTTAATGGTGTCACACGCATCGACACGGGTATCGGCAGCGACATCGTCCGGACTGGCGGTGCTGGCGGAACGGCGGTTTATAACGACTCGGTGTTTATCTCGCTGGGTAGTGGAAACGATTCGCTGACCGTGGGGGCCAATGCGGCCTGCCCGGCGTTCAGTTCCGCTAATAAGTTCCAGTTTGACGGCGGGGCCGGCGACGATACCTTCGCGGCGAGCACGCTGTCGATCGCGGACTATGCCCCGACGACTCCGTTGCCCAAGAAGATCAGGTCGAAGATTACGAACTTTGAGCATCTGTCGTAGGACGGACTGGCGAACGATTCTGCAAGACGCCAGGGACCTTTCCCTGGCGTCTTGCTTTTTTAGGAATGGGACTTATGGGACCAATGGGACGGATGGGACTTATGGGATTTGTTTGTCCGCTGAGTCGCTTACGCCAGGATCTCGTTGACGACTTTCCCATGCACGTCGGTCAGGCGATAGTCGCGGCCCTGGAAGGGGAATGTCAGGCGTTCGTGATCGATTCCCAGGCAGCGTAGTAGCGTCGCATTCAGATCGTGGATGTGGACCGGCTTCTCGACGATGTTGTAGCCGTAATCGTCGGTCGTTCCGTGGACGACTCCCGGCTTGATCCCGCCGCCGGCCATCCACATGCTGAAGCAGCGGCCGTGGTGGTCGCGGCCGTAGTCGTCCTTCAAGCCTCCCTGGCCATAGACGGTGCGACCAAACTCTCCGCCCCAGACCACCAGTGTTTCGTCCAGCAATCCGCGTTGCTTTAAATCCGCAATCAACGCCGCCTGCGGCTGATCGATGTCCTTGCATTGCTTGGGCATGTTCGACGCCAGGCTGCCATGCTGATCCCAGCCGCGATGGTAGAGCTGCACGCACCGCACGCCCCGTTCGACCAGCCGTCGCGCCAGCAGGCAGTTCGCGGCAAATGTCCCCGGCTTGCTGGCCTCGGGACCGTACATGTCGAGTGTCGCGGGCGTTTCCTGAGACAGGTCCGTCAGCTGCGGCACCGACGTCTGCATCCGGAAGGCCATCTCGTACTGCGTGATCCGAGTGGCGATTTCCGGGTCGCCCGTCTGGATGAGCTGCAGGCGATTCATGGCGGCCAGCTTGTCGAGCATCTCGCGGCGGAGTGCTCGATCAATTCCTGGCGGATCGGACAGATACAGAACGGGGTCAGCTCCGCTGCGCAGCTTCACCCCCTGATGATTGGACGGCACGAAGCCACTGCCCCAGAGTCGCTCCAACAGTCCCTGATTGGCATCGGAGCCACTACCTTGAGAGATCATCACCACGAATGCGGGGAGGTCGTCAGCCTCGGAACCCAGCCCGTAACTCAGCCACGCACCCAATGACGGGCGACCCGGTTGCTGGGAGCCTGTCTGGATGAACGTGATGGCTGGATCGTGGTTGATCGCTTCGGTGTTAATCGAGCGGACGATGCACAGATTGTCGACGACCTTGGCCGTGTGAGGCCAGAGTTCGGTGATCCAGGCTCCCGATTGCCCGTGTTGGGCGAACTGGAATTTGGAAGCGATGACCGGAAAACTTTTCTGGCCCGAAGTCATCCCGGTCAGTCGCTGGCCCTGCCGGATACTGTCGGGGAGTTCCTTGCCGTGGAATTCCTTGAGCTTCGGTTTGTAGTCAAGCAACTCCAGATGCGACGGACCGCCCGATTGGAACAGCGAGATGACCCGTTTGGCCTTGGGGGCAAAGTGCGGCAGTCCGGGAAGTGGAGGATGTTCTTGAGGAGCCCGCTCCGCGGCGAAGCCATCCCGTTGCAACAACGTGGCCAGTGCGCCTATGCCGAATGCCGAGGCGCTGTTTTGCAGGAAGGCGCGGCGGTGGAGCGATGTGACGATATTGGGTAGAGAATTAACAGCAGACATAAGATGAACGCTCCCTATGTTAAACAGCAGTCCGCATTCGATGAATCGCGCAGAACGGCGGCGCACCTTCATTGCGTTGACTTGGCTCCCCTCGCCCTGGTACTCCGGGGAGAGGGGCT
>JAKFVC010000030.1 GCA_021732415.1 Planctomycetaceae bacterium | reverse complement strand
ACCCCCGACCCCTCTCCCCGGAGTACCAGGGCGAGGGGAGCCGGATTCCCTCTTATTTTGATTGATAAATCGCCTGCTACAATTTACCAGACACGACATATTGTCTTCCCGGGAGCCCCCGATACATCTCTAACTTGAACCTCGCCAAACACCATCCGGCTTACGCCGGACGCTCGCCTTGTCGCCTGCGGCTTCAGATGAAAGTCCTTCCATGTCGGCAACTCTGGCAGAACCATCCCCGGCGATCACCAGGGGACCACCGTTCGCGAATCGGTCATACTTGTTCCGACTGGCAATCACGGCGGCCGTATTAGCGGGGCTCGGATACTGGGTCGCGAACTGGGAATGGCCCGCTGGGCCCGCGGCGGGGACTGGCTTGCACAACATTCCGCCAGTCGCTGAGGTGCTTCCCTCAAGATTTCGGGTCGCAACCTTTAATATCCATGGCGGATTCGGGATGGACGGCAAGCTGGATCTCCAGCGGACGGCCGAATCTCTGCGCGATTTCGATTTCGTCGGATTGAATGAAGTGCGGGGGGCGGGTTGGCAGGATCCACGCAATCAGGCCGAACAATTAGGGACCATTCTGGGGCTGGGGTGGCTCTTCGCACCCACAGAAACCACTTGGTCGGGACCTCATTTTGGCCAAGGTGTCCTCTCGCGGCTGCCTATCTCAAGCTGGAGGCGGGTTCCGTTTGCACGGGCGGATGGAAACGGCTATCGCAACTATGTCGAGTGTCAAATTCCGATTGAGTCTGGTAATTCGAATACAAAATTAACCATTCTGGTCACCCATCTCGACCGCAAGACCGACCGTCAGGATCAACTACGCGAGGTCATCCGCCGCTTTCTTGAGGTTTCACCCCCGGCAATTCTGATGGGAGACCTCAATTCCAAAAGAACGGAGCCTCAATTAATCGCTCTGGCTAGTGAACCTGAGGTGAACGACTGCTTTAGCCGTCTTTTTCCGAGTGATTTAGCCCGTAAGCGGATTGACTGGGTGTTTATCCGTGGTTTAAAGTGTCTACAATCTGATCTTAATATTTCGACAGCATCCGACCATCCTGTCGGGTGGGTGGAGCTTGAATTGTCGGATCATCAGTCTATCCGGTGATTCGCAGCGGATAATTCGTACTCAATTCTTCGTGACATGAATTTTACATCTCAGTTTTCAGACTGAATTCGTCAGTTGCAGGGGTCACACGTCGCGTGTTGACATCCTGGCAGTTTCGTGCGGTTTTTATTTCGCATCATTTCGATCTCGCAGACAACTCCTCTTTTTTCGTTTTTGGAAGTATTTCGACTCTGGAGAACTGTAAACCATGCCACGCAAGCCGCAAGACATTCCCGATGCTGAACTCGCTGTTCTGCAACAGCTCTGGGAACGGGGGCCGTGCACGGTCCGCCAATTAACGGAAGTGCTGTATCCGGGCGGACCCGGGTCGCAAAATGCGACAGTCCAAAAGCTGTTGGACCGGCTGGAAGCCAAGCACTACGTGACCCGCAACCGCGAGTCATGGCCGTACTTGTTCCATGCTGCTGTCCAGCGCTCCGATGTCATCCGCAAAAGTTTGCAGGCGACCGCCGATAAACTCTGCTCTGGAGCGCTCGCCCCTTTGCTCACATATCTCGTGAAAGCTGAGTCTTTTAGCGTAGAAGACCGAGCGTCTCTGCGTGGTCTGCTGAATGAACTCGACCAAGCGACCGCTTAATTCGCAAAAGAAGAGTAACCGTTTAACCAAATTCTCGCTCTATTATTCTCAACGGATTGAGAATGGAGCGGGAGGTTAAGGTTTCTCCTCCTTTTGCCTGAAAAGACGCTAAGTCAATATCTCATTCCGGGTTGTGATCGCAGTTGCCCTGTCGCGGGCGAGTGCTACAATGCAGGTCGATCTGTACAAAACTTTCAGTTTTCTGACTAATTTTGAAAGTTAGCAAGCTGAGCGAACGAATTGCGGTCGAAAATAGTTCCTAGCCAGTTAATATTATATCAACTGGGACTGTGATCGCTGTTGGCGGCTGTAATTCCCAGAGACAGACCCGGTCTGCGAGTTAGACTCATTCCACTGCGGCAGTGTGCCCGTCATCTTGTCCGTTGGTTGCTTAAGGAATCTGCCTCGAAGAAAGTTGTTTCCAGTCACTATTAACGCGGGCCCAAGGATTCACCGTGATTTCGCTGGTCGAAACCGGATTGATGAACGCGCTATTAGCTGTCTTGTTAGCGTTGCCCGTATTAGCTCTTGGACGCATTTGGCAGCGTCCGGCCCTGATCCATGCCTTTTGGATCCTGGTGCTGGTCAAGCTGATTGCCCCGCCGCTGTACCTGATACCGGTGCGCCTGAGCTTACCCGCTCGTCCAGCGACAGAGATTGTCGGCCGAAACATCCCGGCCACGGCGTCACCAGTGCGCACTCAGCGGGGAAATCTCCCCGGCACATCTGAGACCGTCGCCACATCCCACAGCCTTTCGCGGTCCAGCAACGTCGCGACACAGCCAATTGAAATCGTGTCTGTTACCGCGGATTCGCCGAATTCGTGGATACCGAATTCATGGACCCAGTATTGCCAGGACGGGATGGCGACTGCACTCAGGTTTCTACAACGCCTGGCACTGCCCATATTGGCTCTCTGGTTTTGCGGTTCCATGTGCTGGTTTGCCTGGCAGGGCTGGCGGGTCGTGCGGTTCACTCAGGTGTTTCTGAAGTACGCTCGCCGCGGACCACTAGTCTTGCAGCAGCTGGCCCAGCGACTCGCCGAACCGATGGGAATCACCCGGGCGCCCGAGGTCTGGCTCTTGCCCGCAGTCGTCTCACCCATGTTGTGGTCCGTCGGTGGCCGGCCGCGCATTCTGTTCCCCAAGGATCTCCTCAGCCGGTTGGATGAAGGCGCGGTCGCGACCCTGCTGACCCACGAGCTGGCCCATTATCGTCGCGGCGACCACCGCGTCCGGCTGCTGGAATTCCTGGCCAGCGGTCTGTTCTGGTGGCATCCCGTGCTGTGGTTGGCGCGACGCGAGTTAGAAATCTCCGAAGAAAAATGTTGCGATGCGTGGGTGGTCAGCCAGTTCCCGGCCGCTCAGCGGCAGTATGCCGACGCGCTCTTGGCCACGGTGGATTTTCTGACCGAGGACCATCCCGCGTTACCAGCCATGGCGAGCGGCCTGGGTGAGGTCCCGCTGTTGCGTCAACGGCTCAGGCTGATCATGCGCGGGACGGCGCCCAAGTCGTTATCGCTGCTGGGGCGTGCCGCGGTCGTCGCCACCGCCATGTTGATCCCGATCTCACCGTCGTTCCGTTTACGCGAGCAACCCGCAGTTCTTGTAGCGGCAACCAACTCCACGGCAGATCCTCAGCCTACGCCAACGTCGATGCCGCAAACCGTGCCGGCAAAAGTCTCGGCCCGCACAGTCACCCACCAGCCAGCTGCAAGCCAACCCCGACTGATTGCCAAGTTGGAATCAAAGACGCGCACGCCCAGTTCAGCAGCAGTTCCGGGTGCCCCCAGTTGCGACTCCAATTCCGATGAAGTGTTACCAGGCTCGGAACCGGTTGCCGTTCCAGCAGCTTCGCCCCCCAGCGTGCACCCAACAGTCACGACGTCTCAATTTATCCTGCGAGTCCTCGGTCAGCCTGACGAACGCGGGCCAGCCTCCGCTCCCGATGTGCAGGACGTCTTCGATTTCGTCACCGGTAAGTCGAGCAGCACGCTGTTTATGGCGCACGGAAGGATCTCACTGACGGGATCTCGGGAGGGGACAATTCACGTCTGGAATCTGCACCACTCATCGCCCGATTTGCACACCCTTGTGGAACTGACCAAGTGCCGGACACCCGACAACGAGAGCACCTGTGATGCGCATAAGGAGCCCGCACAATCCGCCGATCACGACATCGCCCATTTTTGGAGTGCCGACGAACAATGCCGTATCGAACCGGCCACGATGTCGCCGCGAGGGATCAATAGTCTCGCGATTTCTCCGCAAGGCATGACGCTCGCGACGAGTCTCACCGGACCACACCGAGCCATCGCATTGACCATCCTCCGGTTCACAGCCGACGGCAAATTGCTGGTCGCCACCGAATGGAACGGCACGCTAGTGACATGGGACCTCGGGACGCAAGTGCGGATCTCGAAGTGAGAGCGTCGACGCAGGGACGAACAGCTCGAATTCCGTAGCCCGACGCTTTGACAGCAGTCGGCATCCAGTGCGTCAGGCACAGCCTGACCTACAAAAAACCGCCCGGTTATAGCCGGGCGGTTTTCGTGTTACGCAGCACTCGACTCGGAGAGTCGGGATACGGACTATTCGGCCCGCATCTTGGCGATGATGGCGTCGGCCATTTGCGACGTGCCCACTGCGGTGGGATCGTTGCGGTCGGCCTTCATGTCGTAGGTCACGTCCTTGCCTTCTTCGATGACGGCACAGACGGCTCGTTCGAGCTTCTCGGCAGCAGCCTTCTCACCAATGTGAGCCAGCATCATCTTGCCCGAGAGAATCAAAGCGGTCGGATTGACCTTGTTCTGATTCTTGTACTTCGGAGCACTGCCATGCACGGCTTCGAACATCGCAGTATCGGCACCAATGTTGGCTCCCGGAGCCACACCCAGGCCGCCGACCAGGCCGGCACACAGGTCGCTCAGGATGTCGCCGTACAGATTGGGGACGACGATCACGTCGTACAACTCGGGCTTCTGCACGAGTTGCATGCACATGTTGTCGATCAGGCGTTCTTGATAGAGCAGATTGCCGGCCGTGTTGGGAACCTTCCCGTTCAACACCGGATCCGCCGCCACGCCATCAGCGAGCTTCATCTCTTCGAACTTGGCACCATAGGCCTTGGCGACGGCGCGGGTCTCGTTGTAGAACAAGCCGTCCGTGAACTTCATGATGTTGGCTTTGCTGATCGAGCACACCGCCTTGCGGTTGTTCTTGATCGCCCAGTCAAACGCATAGTCTGCAATCCGGCGAGTGCCCTCGATCGACATCGGCTTGATGCTGATGCCGGTCGTGTCGAGACCCGTGTCGATCTTGCGGCCGGTCGCGATGCTGTTGATGTACTTGATCAACTCGGCAGTGTTCGGCTTGTTGGCTTCGAATTCGACGCCCGCGTACAGATCTTCCGTATTCTCACGGACGATCACGAGGTTCACATTCGAATCACTGAAGTAGGTGCGGACACCCTTGTAAGTCTTGCAGGGACGCAGGCAGGCGTAAAGCTGCAATTCCTGTCGCAGGAAGACGTTGACGCTGCGGAAACCCTTGCCGATGGGGGTCGTGATGGGAGCCTTCAGGGCGATTTTGTTCGCCC
Source organism: Planctomycetaceae bacterium (assembly GCA_021732415.1). Classification (GTDB taxonomy): domain Bacteria; phylum Planctomycetota; class Planctomycetia; order Planctomycetales; family Planctomycetaceae; genus JAKFVC01. Next base: position 66,023 of record JAKFVC010000030.1, on the reverse strand, counting down.
GGATCGACTTCAACACCGAATCGGGGACTTTGCCTTCCCGTTCGATGACTTCGATGCCGCATTCCTGAACGTCCCAATCGATCTTCACCCCTGTGGCGTCGACACACCGCCGAGTGGCCTCGGCGATTTCGGGACCAACTCCATCACCGGGGAGAAGTGTCACGTGATACATGAAAGGCCTTTCGTGAAATCTGCGATGCGAATCAGCTCCGCGCGAAGCTCACTCAGCTCGATGCCCAATTGATGCGGGCTGATCGGTTATTGTCTGCGATCACCGCGGTCGGAGAGTGCCCGTCTAGCGACCGGAAACCGCACACCAACCAAGATTTGCACGGTAACAGATGGGACAGGCCAATTCAAGAATGGGGGAAGAGTGGGGAAATGACGAATGACGAAATCCGAATGTCGAAGGCCTGACAAATGCTCCAATGACAGATTCCATTGAATAGGCTGTGCCTGCCGTCCTTTATGTCCCTGATGTCGTTTCCGTCCTTTGATTTCTAAAAGGACAAAAGAGGCAGAAAGGACCGAAGGGACACATTCAATCGACGTCCGATTGTAGACAATCCACGAGATCGACCCTACACTCTTCAGCTTCTCCCTGGATGCCAATCCGAATCCTCTTCCTTGATTCTCAAGAGTTATTCTCATGTCGCGTGTCATCGCCCGTCCCACCCAGTTGGATCTCGATTCCCCCGGCCGTCGTGACTATTGGGTCGCGCTGGAACATGACAGCATCTGGGGCGATCATCTGATCCCGCTGACCGTCTGGGTTGGGCCGGAAGTCCGCTCCGGCGAGGGTCTCGTGGCGTTCGGTTCGAATCATGGCAATGAATACGAGGGCCCCTGTGCCCTGAAGGGCCTGCTGCATGAGATCAACCTGGAAGACGTCCGGGGCCGCATCATTCTCGTCCCCGTCCTCAATCCTTCCGCTTTCCGTGCGGGGACTCGTGAGAGCAAACCCGATGACGGCGTGAATCTGAATCGTGCCTTCGTCGACGGTGCCGGCGTGATTCCGTCTCTATCGGGGATCACGCATCGCATCGCCGCGTTTGTGCGAAACTACATTTGGCCACGAGTCCACGTTGTACTGGATTTACACTCGGGAGGAGACGTCGCCCGGTTTTCGCCGTGTGCCAGTTTTCATCCGGTCGAAGACCCGGAACTGTCGGCCACGATCGAACAAACGGCGCGCTGGTTTGGAGTCCCCAGCGTGATGATCTACCAGAACGCGACCCCGGGATTGCTCCCGAGCGAAGCCGAACGCCTGGGCAAGATTACCGTCGGTACGGAACTCGGCTGGGGCAGGTCCGTCAACCCGGAAGGCGTGCGTTATGGACGGCAGGGGGTCCTCGCGGCCGCCATTCATCAAGGCCAGCTCAAGGGCCAGATCGAACCGATCGGCTATCACCTGGCGGGGACCCAACGTAAGCTGGAGATGGTCGACCGCGACTGCTTCACCGTAGCCCCGTTCGACGGTCATTACGAACCGTTGCTGGAATGTGGTACCGCAGTCAGCAAAGGCCAGGTCGTGGGCTTGCTGCACGACTTTGATCATATCGATATGCCACCCTGGCCGGCTGTGGCCGGAGTCGATGGCGTCGTGCTGGCTCAGGCGTGGGTCGCCCCGGTGCCACGCGGGCAGCATATTGTTGTCGTGGGGAAGCTGATTTCGTGATCTCTCGTTGCGGTCGATGGGAGGGTGAGGCTCCTGCCGAACCGCAAGTGTCTGGCGATGGTTGATCGACGCTTGCGGTTCGGCAGGAGCCTCACCCTCCCATCAACCGCAATTTGGCACTCCATCATGCCTACCCGACGGACTCGCGTTTCCCGGCAAGCAAATCCGCCCCGCGCTCCAATGCTTCTCGAACCAGGTGCCCCATCTTGGGGTGCGATGGCTCCAAATCGGGCGGCAATCCCTCCGCAACCAGATGCTCGGTCGCGGTCGGCCCGATCGAGGCAATCACGCATTTACTGGCTGCCGCACGCCACTCCGTCTGCAGCCCGAGAGACTCCGCAACGGTGAGCACGCTCGTCAGTTGAAACGAGCTGGTCCACATCAGGATGTCAAATTCGCCTGCAATCGTGCCGCGGATAGCGGCTTCTAAGGGTTTGGTGTCCTCGGGCAAGTCCCAGCGATAGACAGGGACTGCGGTGACCTCGGCCTGGCGTTCCCGCAACCCGGCATAGAGTTCCGGATTCGGCTGGCCGTACTCTTGGATTGCGATCCGCTTCCCCGCGACGGGGACCTGCGTATCGAGCAGTTCGAGCAACTCGCGCCAGGTATTGGGTTCGCGGACTTGGTGGTCGAACTTGAGCTGCCATTCGCGCAAGACCGCGGCGGGCTTGGGGCCGCGCACAATGAGGGTCGTTTTCGCCAACGCGACGAACAACGCATCGCGCGAATACCGAGTCTCCAGAACCTCGAGCAATCCGCGGGCTCCGACGCCGGTGAGAAATACGACGACGGCAAATCGATCCTGCAGCAGCTCTTCCGCAAATGCGAACGCCTGAGGGTTCTCATCGAGTGCGATTTCGCGCATCGAGGGAGCAATCGTCGCAATGCCCCCCTGGCGTTCGATCAGCGAGCGGATATCGTCGCCGCGCCGGCTTTCAAAGGCGCAGACACGCAGGGAATTCGACGGCGAATCCATATCAGAAGTATTTCCATCATTTGCCGGCGAATATTGAAAATTCGACGCGTTGGGGGAGACTGATTGCCTCAGGTCTGTGGAAACCCGAAGACAAGAAGTAAAACAGTCCCTGTGCAAGGGTTAAACTGGGCCAAACTCGAAAATTCGTCGCAAAAATTGCGAACGAGTGAGTCTTTACTGTTCACAGCGGCCGTTATTGATTAGTATCACTACCAGTTTAACAACAAAGAATGAAAAAAGAGTAGTCGGCCGGAAGTGTAGGCGCTCGCCCGGATCGGACTCACAGTCGTCTCCGGCTACACCCCCAGCCGAACTACCCTTGGTGAAGCAAAACCAGTGAAGCAGTTCGAATCATTCGCTGCAACTTGTTACGGCCTGTTTGGGCCTCAACTCGTCGTTGCGTTTGATGTAAGGGGTAATAGCAAGGGCTGTGCCGGGAAGTGAAAGCAAGTTGGTATTTCTTCCATAACCCATTGATGTAATTGGTTATAGAAAAAATATCACCAACCAGAAGGGTGTTGCCAGCCACGTTTTTGAGCATAGGGATCGGGCAAACGGTGCCTGAAACCTGCTCAGAGAGTGAGCAATGGTATGGGATTGGATCGGCCGACCGTGCCAAATCTAATTCGATGCCAAACCCCGATTCGGCAAAACACCCACCATCGTGCACTCGGTCACTTGGACACTCCTTGCTTAGGCACTACTCGCCCGCCTAAGCAAGGAGAATGTCCGGGGGATGCCGAATAGTCGCCCCGCAATCAGATCTGATGATCTCTGCGGCAGCGATCCCATAAGTCCCATCCGTCTCATAAGTCCCATTTGTCCCATCAGAAATGCATAGGACTTATAGGACGGATGGGAGTTGTGACTAATGAAATTCCTGTGGTTCGCCCGGTCACGGGTCGCCAATCAGAAATTGCGGTCTTAGCGACACATTCCTATGGTCGCTTTATCAATAATCCCAAATGATTTCGCCGCAATATCTTACATCGGCCATACCTTTCTTAAGTCCTGTTTTGGCCACCTCTGCGGCCAAACAAGCTGCAGTTGATCTCGAAAAAATTCCGATTTTTTCTTAAAACCCGTGAACCTCGTCGACCACTTTTGCGTCTTCGCGGGTAATAATGTGCAGGTCTCGTATCAATTACCCGGTTCATAACCGGACGTGCGAAGACCAACCTGAAATGGGAAGTCGCCATTGCGTGAGGACGGTTCGGTATCGTCTGACATCGTGAAACACTTCTCGGATCAGGCGTGTTTTGGGTGAGCACTTGAATTCACCCGTTGTTTGTCACTTTTTGTTCGGTCCACCTTAGTTCGGTTACGAGTTCTGCCCCGGACTCCCTTTCTTTTTAATCGGGGCCAACCGTTTCATTCGCTCTGCGAGCTTCGCAGGAGGTGCTGTCATGTTGCAAAACCGCCAAAATCAAGTCGCTTCAGTCCAGATCGCCGCTCGTCGGAATCTTGATAACGTCGCCTTGGTAGCCGGTCGCGCACACCTCCCATTTGGTTCGAAGCATCGCCTGTATGGGAAACGGCTAACCAGTACGTGGCTGCCTACACCGACCCCGACGCCAGTACCCTCACCGGTAATGGTAGTACGGCAGGTAGTAACAGGCCCGGGTACCGGCGGCATATCGGGTTATTCGTCGAGACTGTCCCAATCAGCCTCGATGTCCCGGATGTGTCGCTATCAGTCGGAACGTGAACGTCAGATGTGTCCGCAAATTATGGACATTCAGACGCTCAGGATTCCGGCCCCGGCACTGGCAGCATTCGCAATTCAGCGTGCATTACGAGGGTAATGTTCAGTCTGAGTTAACTGGTTCGCTACAGCAGGTTCGAAGGCCGGATGACCGCCAGCGTGCTGGGGAATGTTTCCCTGGTGCTGACAGCCACAGCCCTCCCTGCTGCTCTATGACTGACCTCGTAGAGAATCGTGCGTGCTTCCCGGCTATTCCGTGCGTTTACGGTCAGCGGCGTTGATGCCGTCACCCGTCCACACCTGGAAAACCTGGTCGCCCATTCCCTGACAATTTCACGGGTTTTGCAGCCCCCTCATAAAGGAAAACTCCGGGGGCTTCCACAGACCGTGATTTATCTATACAGCCCGGGTTGTACCGGGGGAGTAAATCATAACCATGGAAGAATTTCAGTTGATTGAGTTGGTGCGGTTGGCTCAGTGTGGCGACCGGTCTGCGTTTGGCGAATTGATCACTCAGTTCGAGCCGGTGGTGTTTGCCATCGTGCTCCGCCGGTTGCGAAACCGGGCCGAGGCTTGCGAAGTGACCCAGGACGTTTTCATCCAGGTGATGCGCAAGTTGCCGCAGCTGCGAGAAGTGGAACGCTTCTCGGGCTGGTTGAAGCAGATCGCCGTACGGATGGCCATCAACCGCGCTGTGCGGCGCCCCAACGAGACGACTCAAAGCCCCGACACTTTCTCTGGTGTGACTGGAACTCCCAACAACCCGTTGGACAGCCTGTTGCGAACCGAAGAAGTCGGCCAGTTGCGAGAAGGTCTCGACCGCTTGCGTGATCTGGACCGCCGGACCCTGGTGGCCTTCTACATTGAAGGTCAGTCGTTGAAGCAGATGAGCGACGAGTTCACCTGCCCCATCGGCACCATCAAGCGACGTCTGCACACCGCTCGGAACCGCTTGCGGGACGAGTTGGCGGGCTTGCAGACTGTCGGCTGACGCCGGCGGTGATTGAACGAAAACGTCATTTTGGTAGGCGGATTAGGCCTTGTGCCTGGTCCGCCTACTTTCATTTTGCGGCCGAGGGTCCCCTGGAGTATTGCATTAAATATCTCTCGCCGATGAGTCCCATTTGTCTCATAAGTCCCATCCGTCCCATAAGTCCCATCAATAGTGCATGGGACGGATGGGACCAATGGGACTTATGGGAACCCACAGATTTCTCTCGCCAGAGCGGACTTTGTCCGGATGACCGACTAAGATAGGCCGCTTAGCGCCGAGCCATTTCGGTTCGGTTTGTGGCCTACTCATTGTGCGGTCTGGCGAGTCCCATGGACCGCCAATCTGACGAAAATTGTGACGAGATCCCGTATGAGCATGTTGAATGAAGGGGCCGTTTCGGCCGCATTGAAGTCCGTTCAAGATCCGGAACTGGGCAAGAGCCTCGCCGATTTGAGGATGATCGACCAGATCCGCATCGCGCCCCCCGGCACGGTGACGGTGAAGATCGACCTCCCCACGCACGCCTACCCCCGTCGTGAAAAGTTGGCCGAGACCATCCGCCAGGCCGTGCAATCCAAGCTGCCGGAAGCTCAGACGGTCAACGTCGAGTTCTCCATCAAGACAAAAGGCAAAGACTCGGGCGGAGCACTCGGGCTGCATGTCAAGAATGTCATCGCCGTGGGCAGTGGTAAGGGTGGCGTCGGCAAGAGTACCATCGCGGCCTCGATCGCCTATGGTTTGACTCTCTTGGGAGCCAAGGTCGGCCTGCTGGACGCGGACGTTTACGGCCCCAGCATCCCCCACATGATGGGTGTCAATCAGCGGCCCGAGATCCAGGAGAAGGTCGGCTCCAACGGCCAGAAGATCAATCGCATTCAACCGATCGAAAAAGACGGCTTGAAGATCATGTCGATGGGCTTCCTGGTCCCGCCGGAACAGGCCGTCGTCTGGCGCGGTCCGATGCTGCATCAGGCCCTGACGCAGTTCCTCAAGGACACCGAATGGGGTGAGCTCGACTACATGATCATCGACATGCCCCCCGGCACGGGTGACGTCTCATTGACGTTGTCGCAGCTGCTGGGCTTGGCCGGAGCCGTCGTGGTCTGTACGCCGCAGCAAGTCGCACTGCTGGATGCCGTGAAGGCGATCAGCATGTTCCGCACGGTGAAGATCCCGGTCCTCGGGATCGTCGAAAACATGTCGGGAGAAATCTTCGGCCGTGGCGGAGCGCAGCGCAAGGCGACGGAAATGGGCCTGCCGTTCCTCGGCGAAGTGCCGATCGACGGCAGCCTGTGCGTGAACGGCGACGCCGGCCGCATCAAGGATAACTTCGCGGAGGGTAGCCCCGCCCGAGCGGCGTTGCTCAGTATTTGCGAGAATGTGGCGATGCAAGTGGTTCGCGAGTTGGCCTCGGGACCGGCCATGCCGACATTGGAAATCCTTTAAATATGAAAGAATTCACCACGGAGACACGGAGAACACAGAGAATTCAAAAACTCCGTGTTCTCCGTGTGTCCGTGGTGCAATGAATTTCTCTGCGATAGCGGAACACATTCACGTCTCAACAAGTCCCCTTGAGAAAGGTTCCTCACCATGGCGTCAGTCGACTTCAAGGAACAGTTGTTGAAGGGTTTGGGCGGTCCGTGGCCTGCTGGTGGTGACCTGAAACCGAAGACTGTCGAATCGGTTCAGAAGGATGGCTATCGGCTCGAGAAGGTGACATACGAAGTCGAACCGGGCGACGCCATCCCGGCCTATGTGCTGATTCCCGATGGCGTCAATGCCGCGAATCCCGCTCCCGCCGTGGCAGTGTGGCATCAGCATGCCGGTGCCTATACCGTTGGCAAGGTGGAACCTGCCGGCTTGGGCGGCAGCCCCATGCATCACACCGGCGTCGCGCTGGCCAAGCTGGGATATGTCGTGATCTGCCCTGATTCGCTGACCTTCGGCGAACGGCAGGATCCGACTAAAAGGCAGCAGGGAGGCAACTACGAACGCTTCGAGTTCCTCCGCTACCTGGTCGCCGGAAAATGTCTGGCTTGGAAGGACATCCTTGATATGCGGCGGACGATCGACTATCTCGTCACGCGGCCCGAGGTGAAGGCCAACGCGCTGGGCTGCTACGGACATTCGATGGGTTCCACCCATTCCTACATGGTCGGCCCGTGGGAGGAGCGGCTGAAGGTAATCGTATGCAACTGCTGCCTGCCGACGTACAAAGCCATCCACCGCGAGCACATGCTGCACTGCTTCCCGAACTTCGTCCCGGGGATATTTCAGTACGGCGACACGCCCGACATTGTGGCGCTGATTGCTCCGCGAGCCCTGCATATGAACTTCGGAGAAACCGACGGCGGCAGCCCGATCGACGAAGTGAAGAACGGCCTGAAAATCATCGCCAACGCCTATTCGGCCATTCACGCGGACAACAAGTTCTCCTACTTCATCGAACCGGGCATCGGCCACGTTCTCTCAGACGAAATGTGGCGCCGGGCGAAGGACGTGTTCGCGAAGCATTTGCGTTAGCAACATATGACATTCGTTGACCCCGGAGGGGTCACAGAGAGTAGCCGGTGGTTGAGCGCAGCGACACCACCGGAAAGAGTTTGATGAAGGGATTCCGACCCTGGAGGGGTCGCAGAAACCTTGCTCTGCGACCCCTCCAGGGTCGGCAAACACGGAACGCCAACTAACCGGTGGTGTCGCTGCGCTCAACCACCGGCTACCCTCTTTAATCCCTCCGGGATAAGTTCAAATTGGCGATCTCACGCTATTCCGCTAATGCGTTTCTGAACTTCTTCTTTGCGCCTTGGCGCCTTTGCGTGAGATTTTTCTTTCCTTATTTCTTCTGCCCCATCTCGTGGACCATCTCGACCAGGCCAATCACGTTCTCCGGTTTCAAGTCAGGGAATACTCCGTGGCCGAGGTTAAAGATGTGCCCGGGCCGACCTTCCGCGGCATCAAGCACCGCTTTCGCTCGTTTCCGAATCGTGGGCAGGTCGGCGTACAGGGTCACCGGATCCAGGTTGCCCTGGATGGCCACGTCGTGACCGAAGGTTGACCACGCATCGCGGAGATTGACTCGCCAATCGACGCCCATGATTTGACCGCCCGCTTGTCGTTGCAGCGCCAGCAGGGCAGGGTTCCCCGTCAGGAAATTGATCACCGGAACGTCCGCCGGCAGCCCTTCGATCACCATTCGCGTGTAGGGCAAAACATACTCGCGATAATCATCTGGAGAGAGACACCCGGCCCAACTGTCGAAGATTTGCACTGCCTGGCAACCGGCATCGATCTGGGCTCGCAGATAACGAATCAGGCTGCGGGCCAGTGTCTCCATCAACGCCTGCCACGCTCCTGAATCGGTATACATCCAGGTCTTTGTCTTCGCGTAATTCTTCGAGCCGCCCCCTTCGATCGCGTACGAGGCCAGCGTGAAGGGTGCTCCGGCGAATCCCAGCAGCGGAATGTTGGCCGGCAATTGCTTACGGATCAATTTGACCGCGGCAAACACATAGTCCAGGCAACCCACGTCTTCCACTTCATGAAACCGGTCGATGTGCGACGGTGTCAGCAGCGGGTTGTGGATGACCGGGCCTTCTCCCTTGAGGTACTCCAGATCGAGTCCCATCGGTTCGAGAATGGGCAACAGGTCAGCGAACAGGATGGCCGCGTCGACCCCCAAGCGTTCGCGAGCAGTCAGGGTCACTTCGGCGGCGAGCTCGGGACGTTTGCAGAGTTCAATGAACGTGACCTTATTGCGAACCGCCATGTATTCGGGCAGGTAACGGCCCGCCTGTCGCATGATCCAGACAGGGGTGGTATCCACCGGTTCGCGGCGTGCAGCCTTCAGGAAACGACAGTTGTGAAGTTCAGGAGTGAGCAAAGCAAGTCTTTTTCTAAGAACGAAATCGGCCGAGGAACGCAGCCCTAGTTATATGGTGAGACCAGGAGGCATGAAAGCCTGCAAAGACCACTCAGGCCGCGTAGGACGGGTCTCCAGGCCCGTCCGAGCCCGCAACCCGGGAGACCACTGAGATTTAAGAAGAGGGAGTTTTGCCACAGAAGGACACAGAAGAAACACAGAATCAGAAGAGAAATTCTGTTCCGATTTCTGTGTTTCTTCTGTGTCCTTCTGTGGCTCAAAATGCTCTGTTGACAGCTGTGAACCGCACGACGTCGCAGGGGTAAAATACCTTTGACGTCGAGTTGCTGGACTGACGGGCCTGGAGACCCGTCCCACGATACTTGCGCCTACTTTTTCCCAATCCGATAGAGATTCGAATTGGTCCGCAACAGCAGCGATTCCCCAATAATCGCCGGTGACGCCATCAACTGGCCATCGAGGGAATTGACGGCGATCTCGTCGTACTTGTCCCCATGCCGCAGGACGGTTGTCTTGCCTTCCTGGCTGCTGAAGTAGATCTTGCCGTCGGCATACATCGGGGACGAGGCATAGTTGCCGGAAATCCGCTTCGTCCACAGTACCGTGCCATCGGAGCCCTTCGCGCAACTGGCAACCCCCGTGTCGTTGATGAAGTAGATGGCGTCACCCGCGATGACCGGAGACGGCATCGTCGGGACTTGCTTGGAAATCTTCCAGGCGACGTGACTCTCGGTAATGTCACCTTCACCATCCAGGCGGATGGCGAAGATTTCCGGCTTGAAGAAACCGGTGCAGACGCAGACGAGATCACCAATCACAACGGGAGCTGGTGCGTTGGAAAAACCGTCGCCGTGACGGACTCGCCACAGTTCCTTGCCAGTCGCCGGATCGTACGACGCAATCCACTGGGCAGTCGGGGCGACCAACTGGTCACGGCCACCAGCCTTAACCAGCAAGGGGGACGCGAACGCCTTGTGCGAGTCTCCGTTCGTGCCGGTCATCTTCGGCCGGTTCGTTTTCCAGATCTGCTCACCGGTGAATTTATTCAATCCGACCACATATTGCTGATCCATTCCGTCGGAGACCACCAGCATCAACTCGCCATACAGGACAGGAGTGCTGCCAGCTCCCACCGCCAGCGCCGCCGGTAGGACAACCTTCCAGAGGACTTTCTTCGTCTGGATATCGAACGCGGCCGTGCCGAGTTCCCCGAAATGGCACAGCAGCAGATTTCCATCCAGGACCGGAGTGGGCGACGCGTAGCTGTTCAGCGAGTGAATCTCGGGAGGCTTCGGTGAGGTCCACAGTTCCGTATCGCTGAGCAACTTCCCCGTGGCAGCGTCGATACTGACCACTCGAAAGGTGACCGCGCCGGGGACGTGCGACTTCTTCTTATCCTTGCCTTCCGCGTTCTTGTCATCGACGGGAATTTCGACGGCGTTGGTCAGCCAGATCACGCCGTCGGCAAACACGGGTGACGACCAGGCCCGACCGGGAACCGGTGTCTTCCAGATGACGTTTTCCGTCTCGCTCCACGTCGTCGGCAAGTTTTTCGCTTCCAGGTTGCCCTGGCCGTTCGGACCACGGAACTGGCGCCATTCCTCGCCCATGACAGCCGATGTCAACAAACCGCAACACAATAAGCCAGTCAACAACAATCGCATGGTGGAATCCATGTTCGGAGTGAAGAAGCCGTGGAAATCGGAGAGCGTCAATGGGGCGAGCAACAATGGCGGGCGCAGTTAATGATGTTAGCGAGCTACGAGATGATAAGCCAACTCAATTGTTGCCAACCTGAGGTACAAAACCACGAATTCCGTGAGGCTTGTGCAAGAAGTTTGAAACACAGAGGCACAGAGATCACAGAGAAAACCTCGATCAACGGAGCTCTGTGATCTCTGTGCCTCTGTGTTTCAAATTCCTTCCTAATCACGTTCTGATAAGTGCTCTTTGTTCGCAACGTCTCGCTTGCGGCACCAGAAGACATTCAAGAAGCACCAGCTCGGCCAGGCGGCGACGCGATTGAGAATGCGATGCCACCACAGCATGCCCGCAGGGGCGGCCAAGGTCAGCAGAGACGAGATAGGGAAGGTCGGGAACAATCCCCGGACGCGTTCCAGGTCAAAATGTTTTCCGAATAACTGGCGGTACTCGGCGTACGGACGATCTCCCGGGTGGCGGTCGATCGACGACGTTCTCAACAACCGGCCGGTGAAGAGAAACGCCAGCCGACTGGAGAAATGGGCGAGGTTCGGAACTGTCACCAGAAACTGGCCGCGAGGAGCCAGAACCCGTTCGATCTCGATGATGGCCCGGGGTTGATCCTGGAAATTCAGGTGCTCAATGACATCCAGGGCCAGCACGACATCGAATGAACCGGCCTCAAAGGGCAACTCGGTGATGTCGCCGCGACGGACGGCTGCCGATTCATAGTGCAGATCGAGGCCGATGATATTGGCGCCCCGTGCCCGGTATTCTTCGACCAGCAGGCCCTCGCCGCAACCGACATCTAAGATGCGAGTTCCGGGGGGCAGGGCGTCTAAGAACCGGCGGACGACTCGCTGCTTTTCGACGTACAGGGGATAATAGGCCCAACGCTTGTCCAGGTGCCGGTGATAGTCACCCCGCGTGGCATATTCCCCGGTTCGTTCCGTCATTGAGTGTGGCCCGTGGGATGATGACGCATCGTGGGACGGGTCTCCAGGCCCGTCCGTCCGGTCTTCTGTATTTCCTTGTGTCCTTCTGCTCACACATCAGTTCTAAGAGTAAGGTCCCGAAGTAAGACTATTCTATGCACTTCGTGCCTGTGACTTCGTTGCACTACTTATGAGTACCACCGTTTTCGAGTTTACGGCGGCGGGACGGACGGGCCTGGAGACCCGTCCCACGGTATCATCGTACCGACCGCTCGGGGTGCGAAGATAGCTGGGCCGGTGGTTCAATTTTGAAGAGCGTCGCCCGGTCCTCGCGCGGCAGGATCGTCATGTTGACTCGGGGAGTGAGCTGCCAATGGTTTTCTTCCGTGATCCGTTCGCGGAAGTAATCAGGCATGATCACCCACTGGGGCTGAGCTGCCAGCAACTCTTCAGGATCCTGCAGGCGCACGTGCTGATTGAGTTCATAGGCAATCAGCGGATGGGCGTAGAAGATCACCACCTTCTCACCCGGCGGGACTTGCTGGCGCACCTGACTGACGAATGCCAGGAGCTGACCGTAGTCCGCCCGGCCACTGCGATGGAGCCAATGGTGATACACACCGTGCATGCAGATCAAGCCGGCCGCGATGACGGCCAGTGAGATTCGCTGTCGTTTCAAGAAGCACCAGCTCGAGGCGGCTCCGCAAATGAAGCCGCCGGAAATCATGGCAATCACCGGAGTCGCCGTCGCCCAGGGAAACAGCACCGGCGAAGCCACCAGCGCGGCGCTCAGCGGATACATCACCCAGAAGGCCTGCGTCGTCAGGACGGGTTCGACAAGATATCGCAATCCCAACCCCGCCAGCAGGAACACCGCCGGATAGATGGGGAGCAAGTGATCGTGCCGCTTGATGGGAATCGCGCTCAGTAACACGAAGCTCAACACGAACCAGGTGAAAACAAAGTGCGCGTTGGTCCATTCGTTGCGTCGACGTGCCATCCACAGGCCCATCACCGCGACGATAGGCCACGGGAAAATGCGAGTGAAGAGATGTCCGACATAGTAGTAAAACGGCCGGGCCTTCTCGGGATCAGCCATTCGCTCGCCAAGCTGCCAATGGATCGCCGTGTGCTCGAAACGAGGCATTTGACAGGCCACCACCAGCCAGACTCCGCACAGCACGACGCAGGTCGCCAAACCAGGCAGGAAACGTCGCCAGCCGACTCGGCTGCGCAAGGCATCGTGATGCCAGCCCCATGCCAGCAGGAACAGTCCAAACAACGCCGGGCCGATGGGCCCCTTGGTGAGCGCCGCCAGCGCGACAATGCAACCAATCAGCGGCGATTTCCACCACGTCCACTTCAATCGCACCAGCAGCGTGATGGCTAGCAACACCAAACTCGCCAGCAGCATGTCGGTCCGCGCGAACCACATCAGCTTGGAAAAATGGTGTGACGCAATACACGTCAAGCAGGCGTAGAAGGCGACTCGTTCATCGAAGAAGTAGCAGCCCAAGACGTACAAACAGACCAGCAACCCGCCTGCCGCCAACAGCGACGGCAACTTGATCGCCCATTCAGCATGCGTGTCGAATACCAGGCAGAAGCCGGCCGCCAGCCAGTTGTAAACCGGCGGCTTCGTCGAGACATCGCCGTTGATCTCGTACTGCACCAGCCAGTCGCCATGGTGCAGAATGTCCATGACGTAGCCCACCTGCTTCACCTGATCGCCTTCCAGCAGATCGGTGGGAGCCGTCACCCTGAGGACGGCCAGCAGTCCGAACAACATCACCAGTATGAAAGGTCGATGATACCACGACATCGTCGCGCGACATCCTTTTCCGCAAACGAGAGTTTTTTCATTCAGTTCACCCGGGGCGCTCGGGTGGATTATTGGGAGGTGGGAATGATCGTGATGTGGCCATTTGTGTCAAGCGGGATTTGACGAGGCCAAGTGTCGTGGGACGGGTCTCCCGGCCCGTCCGTCCCCGTCTTCGTATTTCTTCGTGCCCTTTGTGACCTTCTGTTCCAATTCTTTTTAACAGAAGGTCACAAAGGACACGAAGCAAGGTAATTCAATGCACTTCGCGCCAATCTTCTGTTCTGAGTACCGCCGTCTTCTGCTTCATGGAGGCTGGACGGACGGGCCTGGAGACCCGTCCCACGAATTCATCCTGCCGCGAACCGGAATGGCTGGCCGCGGAGTTCATACCCTTGATGCAGGCCGACATTGATCACCAGCCCCAGCGCCAGACAGGTCGTGGCGAGACTCGATCCGCCGTAACTCAATAACGGCAAAGTGATTCCGGTAATGGGCATGAGCCCCACGGTCATCGCCGTATTGATAATGGTCTGTGTGGCGAATAACGTGACAATTCCCACGGCCAGCAATCGCCCAAACGGATCGCGAGTCGCGGCCGCAATGAGCAGGCCCTGGCCGTATAAGCCGGCATACAGCGCCAATGTCAGGCAGCAGCCGACAAATCCCCAGCGCTCGACGATCATGCAGAATATGAAGTCGGTCCGAGCCTCGGGGACGTAATACGCCGCAGGATCATTCACCAGCGGCTCGTCAATCTGACTGCCCCTGGTTCCGCCCAAAGCAATGACTCGCTTGGCACGCATCAGATGCTCACCGTCGTCGTGAACGGCGCCTCCGTCATCGCGTTGCAGGATCATCGCCAGCACACGGGACTGTTGCTCGCGGCTCATGCCCAACCACAACACAGGAGTCAGGCAAGTCCCCAGCAGAATCACCGCAATCAAATGCCGCGGCCGAGCGCCGGCCGTGAACAACATCGCGAACAAGACCGGGAGAAACAGCAAGCACGTCCCGAGATTCGGCTCTTTATAGATCAGCGCCATGGGCAAAAGGGTCATCGCAAACGGTGCGGCCAGGCCCGACATCCGACGATAGTTCTCGCGGAACCGCAGATAACTGGCCAGGGCAATGATGTAGGCCAGCTTGGTTACTTCCGACGGCTGAAAACTCATAAAACCGAGCGGAATCCAGCGGCGGGCCCCATTGATTGGACGAAAGGCGAACACCACGCACAACAGGATCACGGCCACGCAAAAGATCGGCAGACTGAACCGGGCCAGGATGCGGTAGTTAAACAGATTGACCACCAGCAGCACGCAGCCGGCGACTCCCACCCAGATCAGTTGCTTCGCATAGAACTTCGAGCTGCCAGCCAGTTCGTCACCGCGCGCAATCCCCGACAGCCCCAATCCAATCAAGGCTGCGATGCTCAACAGGATGAGCCACGGGACCAGTCGCCAGCGGGATGCAGTCATGCGCGATGGTATATCCGCATCGCGAAAACGCGCCAATGGCTTTTAAAGCAGCGATGGGACTAATGGGACCAATGGGACGGATGGGACCAATGGGAAAAATCCAATCCCATCCGTCCCATAAGTCCCATGTGTCCCATAAGTCCCATCAAAACGACGTGGGCGACGCGCATAAAAAAAGCCACCCCCAATGGGGGTGGCTTCAGCGAACGCGGCGGGGCTCGAACCCGTAACCTCCGGCGTGACAGGCCGGTGCTCTAACCAATTGAGCTACGCGTCCGTACCACGATTCAAATCCACAGCAATTGCTCACCGTGGGAAGTGGCTCGGAAATCCCATTCTACTGGATCCGGCGATCTCGTCAAGCATCCCGCGCTGCACGAAATTCCCATTCCCGCCTGAGTTTGCCATGAGCCCTACGACTGGCAAACAGAGCAAAACCGCAGTAGAGTGAATTTCAGTCATAGGCAGCCAAGCCACCGGTCGGGTGGCCGCGCCACCCATCTATTGTTGCTTATCTTCTCCGTGCTGTCTTCGGTGCAGGTCGCTCTGCCTGTGAATCCCAAGTCAGCTCCGCGATTAAAGGTGAAATATGAGAAGTCGAATCTCTGCCCGCTGCGGATCGTTCGTGATGGGACTCGGCGTCTCCATCGCCATGCTGGCTACGATGCCGGGCGTCTTGGCTGAAGATGCGAAGGCTACGGCCGGCCCGAATGCGGAAAAGTTGAAGGCAGCGCGAGCCAAAGCGGTCAGCTTTCTGAAGACGACGCAAAAGGAAGACGGCAGTTGGACCACCGCCAACGCACCGGGCATCAGCGGATTGATCGTGACCGGACTGCTCCGGAGCGGTGTTCCGGCCGATGATCCCGTCGCGGCGGCGGGATTGAAGTATCTGGCCGGATTCGTTCAGCCTGATGGCGGCATCTATTACATCAAGAGCAACCATCGCAACTACGAGACCTGCATTGCGGTTCTCGCCTTCACCGAGGCCAACAAAGACGGCAAATACAAATCGTTGCTGGCTGCCGCCGACAAATATCTGCGCCAGCAGCAGTGGGATGAAGAAGAAGGGAAATCGAAAGACGACCCGTATTATGGCGGGGCCGGATACGGCTCGACGTCTCGTCCCGATATGTCGAACACGCAGTTTTTGCTGGAGGCGTTGAAGGCTGCCGGAGCGAAGTCGGATGATCCCGCATTCCAGAAAGCCCTGGTCTTTGTCTCCCGCACGCAAAATCTGGAGTCCGAACACAACACGACACCGTTCGCCGCCAAGGTCAATGACGGCGGCTTCTACTACACCCCCGCGGCCGGCGGCGCCACCCGGGCCGAAGGCGAAGCACTTCCCAACGGCGGGCTGCGGTCTTACGCCAGCATGACCTATGCCGGTCTGAAGAGCATGATCTATTGCGGCGTCGGCCCCGACGACCCACGCGTGAAGGCCGCCGTCTCGTGGCTCAAGAAGCATTACTCCGTCACGGAAAACCCGGGAGCAGGCCAGAACGGCCTCTACTATTACTACCAGACCTTCGCCAAGTCGCTGCATGCGGTCGGGCAAGCGGAATTCACCGATGAATCGGGAAAAAAACACGATTGGCGTAGCGAACTGGCGGCACAGCTCGCCCAGGCACAGCAGGAAAACGGAAGTTGGGTGAATGCCACCGCGCGTTGGAATGAAGGCGATCCCAATCTGGCCACCGCGTATGCGCTGTTGGCGCTCAGCTACTGCGATAAGCCGCTGAAGTAATTCAGACCCGACCCCTCGACCAAACCAAAGAACGCCAAAGACCCTCGTGGATCGCTCCACGAGGGTCTTATGGTTGAGCCTGGTTGAGAAAACGCTGACCAGTCAGCGTGGTCTCCCGAGGGGATGGTCCACCGTCGGTTGCCTGACGGTGATCACTCTGTGGCCGGTCCGGCACAGCGAATCAGGTGGTCATGGTCCACATAGACCACTTCTGTCGTTTGATCTTTGAAGTAGAACGGAATCGGCCAGTCCGAGCGGGTGATCTTGTCGAAATGCACCGTACACTTGTAGTGGCACTTGTGCATCCGGGCGGGACCCACCAGCGGATAGAACCGGCACTCTTCCATCTTGTCCACGATCGGTTCGGTCGTGATGCGGACGTTGTTACGCTGAGTCTCCGCCAGGAACGGCACACCACCCTGGGTGTCGTCCGGCAAGGCTCGCATGACTTCGTCCGGGTACGGGGGATCCATACAGAACAGCGGAGCGTTCTCCCCTTCCACCGGATCCAGAACGGGTACCTTGCTGTACCGCTCTTCGTCGATGTACGTGTCTTCAATCAATTGACTGAAGTAGGGACTGACGGGAATGAACGGCGTTGTCTGCCAGAACTTCACGTAGTCGACAGTTTGCGTCCAGAACATCCCATGCAGGATTTTGTAGGAGCATCCGCTGTTGCACGACAACAGCAGGCCCAGTCCTGTGTAAAGGAGTGTTCGCTTCAAGAATTTCACCAGACCATCCATGTTCTCAACCTCCGCAATTTAAGATTGCCGGACCTCGCAGGGCTCAAGCTACGAGGTATTGTTCTTGGATTTGCCGCTCGCTGTGGAATTCGATGAAAGTCAGCGATGTGACGACCGTAAGGACTACAACGAATGCGACAACATCCATGGGAACACGTTATGTATCGACTATGCCGGGCGGGCAACTTGTGAAATTATTCCGACGTTAGCGATTTTATTGACTGTAAGGACCGCAAACTCCGCTGAACTCCCCAGACTGCGGCGGAACTCTCACGAGATTCCGCTACAAAGTAGCCACCCAGCAAGTACTTCCGTCCCTTATGTCCCTTCCGTCCTTTCAGTCCCTTTCCCTCCCTCCAAACAAAAAACTCCGGAAGTGCATAACACTCCCGGAGCTTTGAGGTAGGATGGATTTCTGCGTGCTTCGCCAGCATAACTGGCTGCCCCGATTACCAGTTACGGTAATCCATGAACCACCACCAGCGTTCGGTTCGGGCTCGGAAGTTCAACTGCCAGTATCCGTCGTCCCATTCGAGCTGTACTTTACGCCAGCCGAGCGGAACCTGGGGGTACGGGTAGAACGGTCCGATGTACGGCCAGGCCGAGGCACTATATTGCTTCGGGTAGCTGACGGCGGCGTAGTTCGGGTAAGACGCATAAGCTGGCCAGGCGTGCTCGGGGAGGTTCGGCTGATCATAAATCGCCGGATTCGAGCCGTTCATCGCCATCGCCGTTTGCATCGGCTGCGGGCCACCCTGCATCATGGCTCCGGCGGGGTAAGCCCCGTAGCCACCTTGCGGAGCACCTGACATCGGACCACCCGCCATCGGGCCGGTCATCGGGGGACCCATCATCTGCTGATCCATCGGCACACCCTGCTGTGACGGATCGTACTGGACGCGTTGAATCGGCTGAGCCGGCCGGCGTTGCGGCGCGGCGGCCATCACTTCGAGCTGATTGTCCACTCGCTTCACACCCGGAACCCGGCTGATAATCGCGGTGGCCTGGCTGCGGCGACCGGGATCAGCGACCATGCCGCTGATCTGGGCCACACCGTTCTGGAACTCAATTCCCACGCCCTGGCCTGAGAACCGCTGGCTCCGCAGAGCCTGGGCAATCTGGTCAGCCATCGCCTGGTTGTCAACTTCGCCCGCTGGAGCAGCCGCTGGACGGGGATTCTCGAATTCAGCCTGCTGAATCGGAGCTTGCGGCTTGCGAGCAGCCGGGGCCGCAGTGGCCGGAAGTGCCGCAGTCTTCTTGTCCGCTTGCTTGACCCCTAACTGGTTGATCACCGACTTCACGCCGGGGACCTGACGCGTCACCTGAGCGGCCATATCTCGCTGCTGAGCAGTCGGGACATCACCAATCAGCGTCGCTGCGCCGTTCTTGTATTCGACTTCAATGTTGTAACCATTCAGACGAGCTGCCCGCAGCGCTTTCGCGATGTCGTTGGCTGTCTTCTGGTTTGCCGTCTTGGCGTCGGGCTCCGCCGCTGATTTCTGGCTGTCGCCCGAAAAGAGCGACAACGGCCCTGCCAACGCCAATCCGGGAGTCGCCGCAGCGAAACCGATTGCCGCCAGCCATGAGTGATACCGTCGCATGAACTGTTCTCCTTCCTCCGTGTGCCTGCCTTGGAGCCGACGCACCCGATTTACCTCAAAACTCAGGCGAATCGTCCCGGCAGCAACACCGGGCCACTCCGAAATCCATCCTGGAAAATTCGATTACGACTTACCGGCAATAACCGGCCGGTATCTGCTCACGAATGAATCGGTTACCTGACGAGGAATCTGAACGCAGATTCGCTCGCCGAGTGCTCAACCCAGCCGTACCCTGCAATGCGGGAGAGGCTTCTCCAGCGTCCATCGGTCGCTCCGATTCGGGTGCGTACGATGTCGCCAAAGAACCACTACCTTCATTCATCGGTCCGATTGGCACGTTGAGACAAATTTTTCCGGCTGTTCCGAAGAAATTGCCTGTAACGAATTCCCCGGTTAGGGGCACGCTGGGCGAAACTGATTATTTCGCAAGAAGTTGCGAGGAACCGGCAAGAATTGCCGAAGCGTGTCGTGGGACGGGTCTCCAGGCCCGTCCGTCCCCTCGTCCCCGCGGGGAGTCACTATCAAACGTGATTGAGTTAATCCCTAAAAACAACAAAGCCCGACCAAATGGTCGGGCTTGGATATTGCGATTGCGATTCGAATTGGCCGAATTTCAAATCTCAAATTTGGAATTTCAAATCTGAAATCTCGCTGACTGACTCCAAAACATGACTCGCCATCACGCGGGACTGACGGGCCTGGAGACTGACGGGCCTGGAGACCCGTCCCACGACACGACGCAATCACGAATTAATGCGACGTCTGATACTGCGGCGAGGTCGCCCCCGCCTGCGTTTCCTGAGCCGACACCGGACCCGGAGCCGCATGGAATGACGAGTTCAGCAAGTAAGCGGTCCCGGCCACCGGTTGGAAGAACCGGCGGAACCACAGCATGCCGGCCACTTGCGGTTGCGGGGCGTACAATTGAATCTGAACTCCCTTTTCGTGCCAGTCGAACAGCATTCCAAAGAAGCCGCTCGGCACGTATTTCACATAGGACATGTCGACACCAAACTGTCGCGAACGCATCTTATGATAGAGATGCACCAGGGTCTCGCGAAGCAGCGCCAGGTCGGCACCGTCCCAGATCTCCATATCTCCGAGATGAATGACGTGGCTGCCGTCGGCCAGCGTCTCAATAATACTCGTGTCGATCTTGATGGTGGCCATAGTGCGAACGAATCCAACAGGGTGTCGTGTCACGGGTGTGGGAACAACAGTGCTGCGTGGGCCAAAGTCAACATGGCCCCTGCGAGTATCACCCTGATAAGGCAAATCACGGACCAGTGGCCCGGTGATCGCGAAACATAAGTGGAGTGTGAACGTAAATGCCTGGAAAACATCAGGCCAAATGCTGGCCGTAGAAAATGTGGCGGGGGTTGGCCCGTCCGCGGGGGTGTTGCGACTGCGCGACACCTCATGGCATCATGAGGCGATTCTGCAACGGGGGTCGTTGCATTCGGCAATTCCCTCTAAGACGTCAACTTGAGGAAAAAAGTTTCCCAAGGCCAGATTTCTTCTGGATGGATCGCAGAATCCATTTGCCAAACGAGAAACCATCAGAGTGGCCTCACCCAAATTTGATCAAAGCCCCACGCTGGCTGAAAAACTGACCGTAGTGGCCAATCTCGTTCGCATGCGAACCAAATCGCCCACGAGAGCTAACCATTTGGACTGCGGTGATTCATCACCGCTTTCTCATATCAGGTCCAATAGCCGAAACAACTCGCGAGGCCATCAAGCGACTCACCTTGCCAGGATTTGAAAGTCAACCAGATTGGAAAGCGGTGATGAGTCACCGCAGTCCAAATGCGATCAGCGTTCCGCAACCAACCCCAACGCCTGCCGCGCGATCTCACGTTCAGTCGCGATCAAGTCCAGCAACACGCGTTCGTCATTCGTCATCAAGTACCGCGACCCCGCATCAAACAGCCGAATGGCCAGCTCCAATCCGGGATATTGGTCCTTCAACTCCAGCCACAACAGCCGCCACTCGTCGAGCACCTTGTGGTTGAACATGGAACTCTTCCAGAACTTCAGGCTGCGCACGAGCCCCTCGGCGAAATACGAAATCAACCCCGCATCGCGATAGTGATTGACCAGCCGCACGACGCGTTCCTTGCGGGCCGCCGCCTCTTCACTCCCCGCCAGCACCCCCTTCAGCATGCCGACAATATCACCCGCGTGTGATTCCGCATTCGGCCAGGTCGAAGCCAAGGCGGTCTTCAACGCGGAAAACGCCGCATCCCATTTCCGCAGTCCCAACAGCGCCTCCACCCGATTCATGTGCGGGTAGGCACCCAGCGGATCCAACGCGATGGCCCTGTCGAGACTCGCCAAGGCCTCCACGAAATACCCCGTATTGAGCAACGCGTCCCCCTGATTGTTCCAGGCTCCGCAGTTTTGCGGGTCGATCTCCAAGGCTTGCTGATAGTCCTTCAAGGCTTCCGGAATTCGATTCAATTTGAAGTACGCCGTCCCGCGATTGTTCCAGGCATCCGAATCAGCCGGGTTGATCGTGAGCGAGATTTCGTAGCTTTCGAGCGCGTCCTCATAACGCCCCAAGCTCTCCAGGGCACTCCCGCGATTGTTCCAGGCCAGGGCAAACTCGGGAGTGATCGCCAATGCCCGATCGTAGCTTTCCAGCGATTCGGTATAGCGACCAATCTGATACAGCGCATTACCGCGATTGTTCCACGACGCCTCCAGATTCGGATCAAGCCCAATCGCCCGATCACAACTGACGAGAGCATCCGAATAACGCCGCATGTTGAACAACAGGTTGCCCCGATTGTTCCACAAGAACGCGTCATCCTGAATGTGGGCAATCGCCTTGTCATAACTCTCCAACGCCTCTGCCTGCCGATTCATATCCGCCAGCGAATTCCCACGATTATTCCAGACGTACGCCAGCGAGGAATCAATCGCCAGGGCTTTGTCATAGCTCGCCACCGCGTCGGCAAACCGCAAGATCTCATCCTGAGCGTTCCCCAACTCGAACCAGTCATTCGCCGTCCCCCGCACATGGGCCCGCTCTTCCATTGCGGTGACGATCTCTTCCCACGACTGTGTTTCCTGAGCCGTGCTGATATCCCGCTCGAGCATCTCCAACCGCAGATCCGACTGCCCGCCGCGCGACACCGCCGCCTGCAAATGCGGTCGCGTGGGGCTTGAAGAAGTAATCGCCTGAGCCAGCTTCGTCTGCAGTTGCTCGGGGCGATACCACACGCGTAGAAAGTCAACGATCAACCGCAACGGCTCACGCTGGTTCTCTTTCACCTCAAACGACAACCGCATCAACGGCTCGGTCAGTTCGTAGAGAGACTCGCGACCACGTGGGGATGAATTCACATACCCCAACTGCTTCAGCTTCTTCAACTGGCTGGCAATCGTCTGCTCTTTCGAGAACAACTGCCGCGAAATCTCCTTCACCGCCAGCGGTTCTTTCTGCGTGCAGAGCAACTCAATAATGCGCCGCTGCTGGGGCGCCAGCCAACGTAATCGTTCCTGATAATACGGCGTGAGACCATCCACCATCTCTTCAAACGGTCCCACCAGTTCATCCAGCGAATCACGATCGATGAACTCAGCAAGCACTACATACACTCGATGATTGCCGCCAGCCAGATGGTGCAGGGCCCGCACACGCGAACGGCCTTCCGGAGTCCGCAAATAGGCAACCAGAGTCTCATTCCCTGCCTGCTGTGCGATCTTCAATAAGAGCGCCTGGGCCTCGGTGACGGTCAGCGGCTGCAGATGATGAACCGAAAAGAATCCAAAAAACGGCGTCGCGCGGCGTGAGATCGCGGCGAACAAACTTTGCGACGTCGCGATCTGACAGGCGATCGGATGCTCCTGCAGGAAAGCTCGCCACGCCTTCTGCCCCGCATCTCCCAATCCCTTGAACAACTCATCGAGATTCTCAACCAGCAGCAACAGCGTGTTGTCACCCAGGCAATGCAACAACTGCTGTTCGAGAAATCGCTGCCCGTCCGCCGCCTGGCGATTGAAGGTCTCTTGCAGATGCTGTTCGGAAAACTGTGTCGGATATCCCGCCGACAGGGCACGATAGATCCGAACCAGCAACTCCAGAAACGAGGTGCTCGTTTCATCCTCATTCAACCAGGCGACGCGCAGGCGGTCTCGCAGGGTGGCATCAGCATTCACACGATGCCGAATGAGCGAGAGCAAATGCGTCTTCCCGATGCCGCGCGGCCCGACGAACAAGAGGTGATGTTTATCGCCCGTCGTCGCGCTATCGCGGATTTGATCCAGCGTGTCCGTCAACAGATTCTGCCGCTGAACGAAGATCGTCTCCAGAACGGCAGGTTCCGTTCGACTAGGAGTGAATCGCCAGATTTGTCGTGTTTCAGCCATGTGGATTGCGATCTCGTAGCCTGACTCTCCAGAGTCGGGCGAACCCTTACTTCTTTACCGCCACAAACAACAAGAATAGACAACGCAGCGCATTCCTTTGTGTCCTTCGTGACCTTCTGTAAAAAAAGAATTGGAACAGAAGGTCACGAAGGACACGAAGAAACGCGCAGTGGGAGACATGTAACTTTGCCGCGCAACCCAAGAACACGACGGCCGGGGCGGCCATCCTACGGATTACGGGCTCAAGTCCCGATCATGCCTCCACCACCGTTCAATCAAACTAAACCGAAAGTCATACGACCGATCGCCGTGATGTGTGATGTAATGATCCAGTTCCAGCATCCGCAACAACTGCAGCACACGGTCCCGCGAACCGAGCACCGAGGTCTGCGACTGTAACTCGGCCATCAACTGCGAGAGTTCCAGCGGCCCTGCGTGCGACGCCACCGTGTCCAAGATCAAACGCACCGCGGTCGCATCCTCGGGGTTCGGGTAGTAGTCGCCGATACGGTCGCGATAATGCGTCAGATTCCACGGATCGCTCGCATCCTGAGTGAAATGCTCAATGATCGCGAGCACTTTATCCGGGTCCACGACGCTGCGCCGGTTCTTGAGTTCGCGGACGATGTGGTGAATGTAGTAGGGAAACCCATCGACCAGAAACGCAATGGCAGCCGTCGCACGACCCATGTCGGGACAGACCAACTGTTCCCCCTCAATCAATCGCTGTGCCAACTGCTGAGCATCCACCAGGTCCAACGGCGGGACCTCAATTTTGAGCATGTCATTGAACGGTGCATTCCGATACCCATCGGCCTTGAGCCGCGCCAGGATGTGATGCAGGCCGATGGATCCAGTCAGCACCATGCGAAACGACGGATGACTTTGCCGCAGGGCCCGCAACGTATCGAGCAATTCCCCAACCGACTTAGCCCCTTCCCGCTGCCAGATGTTGTCGAGCATGTAGGGGAACTCGTCCCAGAAGAACACGAGTTGCTGCTGGCCACGGGCATTCGTCAGGTCCTCGATCGATCGTTCTAAAAAACCTTTCCAGTGACGAGTGCCGTGTGCCTCCAGCGCAACGCCGGCCGCTTCGATGCGGTGTTCCTGCAAGAAGCGTTGGGCACTGTTCGCCACCCGTTTCCACAGCCCCAAGAAGTTCTGCACTTTTTCGTAAACCAACAGGGCAAACTCTTCCGGCGAGTGGACACTTTCCAGATCTTGAAACACAGGATGAGACCCCGCCCGCGGCTCCGCCTGCATCTTCTTGATCACGGAGGTTTTCCCAATGCGTCGCTCAGCAGTCAGGATGACGCTCTGCCCTTCCAGCGTGTTCCAGATCTGTTCAATGAGGCGATCGCGACCCACTACATTCTGCGGGTCAATACTGCCGCCAGGATTCGCTTTCATAGGTCCGTCCAGTGCTGTCGTGGAACAGGTCGAAAGTATCGTGGGACGGGTCTCCAGGCCCGTCCGTCCCCTCCTTCTTCGTGACCTTTGTGATCTTCTGTTTAAAAAGAATTGGAACAGAAGGTCACAAAGGACACGAAGTTTTGAAGATCCAGCCGTCTATCAGAGCTTGCGACATTACGAAAATTGGACGGACGGGCCTGGAGACCCGTCCCACGGTACGCTCAGCCACAATAATACGTCAACAACGACGTACGTCAATTTCAACTTATTTCCAACGGTCATAAAAAGAGCCCGGACTTCATCTCGAAGACCGGGCTCGAAATTCACTCAATCGACTGGTATCGAAAGACTTACGTATTCCCCTCGTAGCAACTGCGTCCGGTGTGGCGGCATTCGCCGTCACCGACGAAGTTGCGGTCAGGACCGATGATCGTTTGCGTCTTGCCGCACCAGAAGTTGCCATCGCCGGTCACCCGTTTTCCGGGGGGCTGGCCGACATTCAAATAAAGGCCCTTGCACAGCAAGTTCGTACAACGCTCCGCCTGGGGGAGTTGCGACAGTTCGTCAGACATGGCTTACAGCCCTCCTTCCAGTTGACCGACCGCCTTCAACACCGCCCGCTTGACGGCTGTCTTGGCAATCTGCACCTTGTACTCGTTGTTGGACAATGGTGTGGCTTTGGAAACCGCCGCCGCACCGACCGCATTGGCCAAGTCTTCGGTCACCATCTGATTCCGCAGCAGTGACGCGGCCTCCTGCGACACCCACGGTGTCGGTGCCACATGCCCCAACACCACGCGAGCCGCCCGCACGATGCCCCCTTCGACATCCAACGTCACCGACGCCGTCGCCAACGGCCAATCGAGACCTTCCATCTGCAGCACTTCGTACGTCGCGCTGACATGGGTCGGTTCGATCGCCGGCAGCCAGATGTGCGAAATCAACTGACCCGGCTTCAGGATCGTGTTCCCCTGATTGGCCGATTTCGGCGAGATGTAGAAGTATTCCAGCGGAACCACTTCCACTTGCTCCGGGGCCGGGCCGATGATCCGCACCTTGGCTCCCCAGGCAATCAATGCCGGAGCAAACCGCGACGCGTTCACAAACTTCGCCGGTCCCGAATTCCCGAGGATCGCGTGGTAACGGTTGTCGCCCGTTTCTACCAGCGATTCGCCATCCTTCATCGCCAGCAGACCGTATCCATTCCGGTAGTACCAGCAGTTCGGCAGGTGACACAAGTCGCCTCCCAATGTCCCGCTGGACTGGATCTGAATGGCATGATGGGCATCCGCCACCTGAACCAGCGACAGATAGGGCTTCAACAGCGGGCTGGCGAGGACATCGTCCAACGTCGTGAGGGCCCCGACCCACAGGCCGTCGGCTTCACGTCGGACACCCGACATCGACTGAATCTGACGCACATCGACCACGCGTTCCGGGGCGACCAGATCGGCTTGCAATAAGCCGACCAGATCAGTCCCTCCCGCGAGGACCGCCGTGCGGCCTCCATGATCCTGCAACAGGCCCACCGCTTCGGCTTCGGTTTGTGGGCTGGCAAATTCAAAATTCTTCATGCCGCGCCTCCTTTACTTTTGCTCAGAGCAGCCAACACACGTTGCGGAGTCAGCGGCACCACCGGCACGCGGACCCCCAACGCATTCGCGACCGCATTGGAAATCGCCGCACCCGGGGAAATAACCGGCGGCTCACCCAAACCGATGACGCCCCGGCTGTACTCGCTGTCGGGCTGGTAGATATTGACGACGATTTCGCCGATATCCCCGATCCGCGGCAGCTTGTAATTCTGCAGGTCGGCATTGATATACCGGCCGGTCTTCTTGTCCATCACGCGTTCTTCGCTCAGGGCATAAGCGATGCCCATGATCACTGCGCCATAGATCTGACTCTTGGCGGTGAGTTCATCGATGATCAATCCGCAATCCTGCACGGCGACATACTTGTTGATGCGGACGATCCCCGTTTCGGAATCGACCGAGACATCCGCCATCTGCACTCCACCGACGCGCGAACTGGTCAGACCATCTTCGGCCGGCCCTTCGCCCTTCGTTTCCAGGCCCATCGGACCCAGCAACATCGAGGCTTGCTTCCAGGTGCAGACCTTCTTATCTCCCGAGACGATACTGCCCTCTTTGGCAGCCAGCGTTCCGGCGTCTACCTTGTACTTCGCAGCCACAAGGTCAAAGATCTTCCACAAGGCCGTCTGAGCTGCTCGACGATGAGCCCCCGACACGCCACCGACGGTGATGCTTCCACCGGACGCCGCCGAGGCCGGATACTGATTCGATCCCAGGTTAACCTTAATCGCAGTCAGCGGCAGACCGAACGTTTCGGCCAGCGTAATGGCGATGACGGTGCGGGTCCCGGTACCAATATCCTGGCTGCCGACGAACGATTCCACAGAACCGTCCGCATGGATCTTGACGTTGCAGGCACAACCGCCCGCACCGCCACCCCACGTGTGCAACGCCATGCCCAGGCCGCGTTTGACCGCACCCTTGCCGGCGTCTTTCCCGTGCGGATGCCACTTCTCTTTCCACCCGATCAACTTGGCAGCGATTTCCATCTCAGCCTTGTAGGTCTCGGGCAGATGCGCCGCCGTACCGGCCGTCTGCTCCAGATTGGTGAGGAAGACATCGTACGAGTCTTTCCCCATCTTCATGGCCAGATCGTCGATGGCACAGTGCGTCAGAATACACAGTTGCGGATGCGGCGGAGCACGCCAGGCTCGCGTCGGTCCGACATTGCAGTTCAACTGCGTGGCCGTCCGGCTGCGATTTTCGAAATCGAAGACATACGGAATGCCGCCGACCGGAATCGAACCGCCCGAGATCCCGCCGCTACCCCAGTGATGGCTGTCCCAGGCCACGATCTTGCCCGTTTCATCCGCACCGAGAGTCACGTCGATATATCCTGAAGGTCGCGTTCCCGCGGCCTTGAGTTCGGTCGCGCGATCGAGCATCAGCTTGACCGGCTTACCCGTCTCCTTGGCCATCTTGGCGGCAGCGATACCCCATTCGTCAGCAGCAAACTTCGAACCGAAGCCGCCCCCTTCGAAGTTGGCCGTCACCAGGACTTTCGCAGCATCGATTCCCAGCGGACCCGCAAACTGACCCGCGAGTCCCGAGACGTTCTGCGTCGAAGCGTGGATATCGAGAACCTCGTCCGCCTTCCATTCGCAATGCGTGCCATGCGGTTCCAGGCACATATGGCTGATGGTGTGGACGCCGTAGTAGCCCTTATGGACGTGCTTGGCCGTCTTCAGCGCATCCTCAACCTTGCCCTTGGCATTCTTACCAACGGCCTTGGTCGCCCCCTTGGCTTCCGCAGCCTTGAGGTCCTCTTCATCCACGATGTGATCGAGCACTTCGTACTCGGCGATGATGGCTTTGACACCATCTTCAGCGATCTCGGGTCGATCGGCAGCGACCGCAGCGATCAGCGTGCCGTCCCAAAAAATCTCGCCCGCCCCTTCAGCCTTCAGGTCGCCCGCGGGGAAGATGTAAACGGCGCGGACGCCAGGAATCTTCTTCGCCGGTTCGACATCCAGTTTTTTCAGCTTGGCATGCGCATGAGTGCAGGTCAGCAGCTTGGCATACAGTGTCCCCGGCGTATTGATATCTGCCGTGTACTGCGCCTTGCCAGAAACTTTTTCGAAGCCGTCGATACGTTGTATACTCTTGCCGATCAGGACGTTGTCCTTTCGCGGCCCCCATCCAAATTTGCGTTCTTCAGCCATAGTTAGGCACCTCCCTTGGCAAGCTCGAGGGCACACTTGGCAACACCATCATAGGTCCCGCAACGACACAGGTTGCCGCCGAGTCCCTTTTGGATTTCTTCCAGGGTCGCCTTCGGATGTTCGTTGAGGAACGCCCGCGTCGCGACCACGAAACCCGGTGTGCAATAACCGCACTGCGTCGCATCGTGCTTGATGAAGCAGGGGATGACCGGATCGACCTTGCCACCCGCGGACAACGCTTCAACGGTGGTAATCTTCTTGCCCTGTTCGGCAATCGCCAGCCGAGTACACGCGTAGACGGCTTTCCCGTCGATCATCACCGTGCAGGCGCCACAGTTCTTGGTCGTGCAAACTTCTTTGCAACCGGTCA
Organism: Planctomycetaceae bacterium; assembly: GCA_021732415.1. Lineage (GTDB taxonomy): Bacteria > Planctomycetota > Planctomycetia > Planctomycetales > Planctomycetaceae > JAKFVC01. The sequence continues at coordinate 36,843 of JAKFVC010000030.1, read as the reverse complement.
GATGGCAGTCGTTGCGAATGGCATCGAGCAGTGTGACACGCGGCTCAAGCTTAAGCTTGTGAACTTCCCCATTAATGGTGAGTTCGACATCCTGAGCCTTGGACGAAGAAGCGGCACTTGCGGCCTTCTTGTCCTGCGCCAGGGCCTCTTCGGCCGCCGTAGCGATGGCTGTGGCCGCAACCGCGACACCCGAGCCCTTCAAAAACGACCGGCGACTGACGTCCGGCCCGTATCTTTCTTGCGTTTCTCGGTCCCGCATGGGGTTGGTCTCCCTGAGGTGATGGTCCGAATCCACGATGTCCGACGACGATAAGACATGCCTAGTTGACGCGCAGCCAGCGGCGAACAAGAACATGTCCCAGCCGGCAGTGACCCCCGCATCACAGACAGATAAGTCGCGACACATGGGTCTATCAGAGGGGTATCGTACCCGGCCGACAAAAAGTTGCAAACCCCGCCGAGCAATCACGTTGCGACGACACGATCGTGCCTGCACGCGACACTACCGTGTCTGCACTCAACACTCAAAGTGGGTGGAATGGGCTCTGCAGAAAGGGACCTCAGAATTGCCTGCCGTCCCTTTCCTGTCTAATGCCGGACAAGGGACTTCTGTGTAATATGTCCGGACTGTCCGAACGTGCTACCACCCAGTCGCCTCTGGGCTCAGGAAATTCGCTGGTTATGAAGATCTACGAAACGCCTTTACGCGACTTGCTGCGGATCGAACCGCGTGTTTTCGGTGATGCGCGTGGCTTTTTCCTCGAGACCTTTCAGCAATCCCGCTTTCAACAAACGGGACTGCCTGCAACGTTCGTGCAGGACAACCAGTCGCGATCTCAGCGAGGCACCTTGCGCGGTTTGCACTTTCAGTCGCCTCAACCCCAGGGCAAACTGATCTTCGTGATCCGCGGCGAAATCTGGGACGTCGCGGTCGACCTCCGCCGCAGTTCACCGACGTTCGGCCAGTGGTACGGAGTCACGCTCAACGAGACCAATCACTGGCAGTTGTATGTTCCAGAAGGCTTCGCGCACGGATTCTGCGTCTTAAGCGAATCGGCCGACGTATTCTATAAGTGTACCAGCGGGTATGCTCCAGAATACGAACAAACCCTGCTGTGGAATGACCCCGATTTGAACATTCCCTGGCCGGTTGCGGAGCCGTTGTTATCCGGGAAAGATCAGCGTGGCCGCCGACTGCAAGATTTGGACTGTTTTCCTTGAAACAGTCGGACAATTAAACAAAAGGGCAGAATCGCTTTATCTTTCTTGGGGTGCCACTGGCTCTGCCAGTGCTGGGAATCTACCGACTGTCCTGAAAAGCACTGGCACAGCCAGTGGCACCCAAGACATGGATTTATTGAAGCGTCCCAACGATTACCATGGTCCGAGATCAAACTGCCGATCGCTTGCTGCTCGAAGCTATTCGAGAAGGGGATGAGCGCGCCTGGTCGGATTTGATCGCTCGCTTTGAAGGCCGGCTGCTGGCTTTCATCCAGAGCCGTCTCAAAAACCGGGCCACGGCCGAGGATCTCGTGCAGGAAACGTTCTTCGGATTCCTGGTCAGCCTGCCCAATTACGACCCACAAACGCCCATCGACAGTTTTCTGTTCGCGATCGCCGCGCATAAGCTGACCGATCATCTGCGACGCAGCGGTCGACGGCCGACAGTGGCCCTGGACGACAGCGGAGCAGGGCCGCACGAACCGGCCGGTCGCTACCGGCATGCATCCAGCCTGATGCGCAGTCGCGAACGTCACGGCATCGAAGAAAAGGTGCTGGCCAAAGCGCTCGCCGATCAAATCGACGGCTGGCGCGAACGGGGCGAATGGGAACGCCTGATGTGCATCGAACTGCTCTTCGTACGCGGGCTGCAGAACAAGCAGGCGGCTGAATCGCAGGGGATTTCGGAGCAAGCGGTCGCCAATCACAAGTTCGCCGCGATCAGCAAATTGAAAGAGGCAGCTCGCAAGGCCGGAGCCACCGAAGAGCAACTTCGTATGCTGGATTGACGTAGCCCGTCCCAGCGGAGTTGTTATTCGAGTTGATGGGAGGGTGAGGCTCCTGCCGAACCGCATAGTCTGGCGACGGTCGATAGACGCTTGCGGTTCGGCAGGAGCCTCACCCTCCCATGACGTCAAAATCTCCTTCACCACGTCACACAGTCGGGCTACGAACCAAGGCCCACTTCCATGCAAATCGAAGTCGTCAATGGTGACTTGCTCGACCAGCCAGTCGACGTGATCGTCAACGCATGGAATCGCAACATCATCCCGTGGTGGTTGCTGCTGCCGCAAGGTGTGTCGGGGGCCATCAAACGACGAGCAGGCTGGGGGCCTTTTCGAGAACTCGCCAAACACGGTCCGATCCCACTGGGTGGAGCCGTCTTCACATCCGCCGGCCGGCTTCCATTCCGGGGCATTATTCATGTCGCCGGAATCAGCATGTGGTGGAGGGCGTCGGAACGCTCCATTCGTGATTCAGTACGAAATGCGATGAAACTCGCTGAAGAAAAGGAGTTGACATCGATTGCCTTTCCCTTGATCGGCGCAGGGACGGGCAGTTTCAAGATGGAACGCTGCCAGGAGATCATGCGGGACGAGCTCGAGCAAATCACCTCTGAACTGCGCGTGACCATCGTGATCTATCAGCGGTAATCCGACTCACATGAGCCGGCACTGCTTTGTGAATAAATGCACCCGAGTCAGAGAGTCGGGCGACAATCGGATTGCCAACCGCCGGTTTGAGGAGTAGCCTTACCCATAGAAATCGCAATCGAAAAACTTCTGCTGCCCGAATTCTCGCGGCACAGCACGGTATCTAAAGACTTCGACAAATCACGTCCAGGAGTGGATTATGCGCAGAGTCGTAGGAATTTTGGGTATTTGCGTCGCAGCCAGCGTTGTGTGGAGCAGTCTGTTCGCGCAGACACCCGAGACAACTCCCGAAACCAAGCCCGATGCCGAGGCTCAGCAGGAAGAACAGCCCGGGGCGCAGATCGCGGAAGAGGTGCGACAGCGCCTGCACGAACCGATCACGCTGAAGCTGGATGCCGTCCCGCTGGAAGATGCCGTGGCAGAAATCCTTCGCAAGCGCAACTTCGAATATTGGTTTGATCACGAGAAGATCAAAGAGGACAGCATCCGCCTCGAAACGATCGAAGTGACGTGCGACTTAAAACATGTTTCGATCCGAGCGGCTCTGAAACGCATCCTGGGCCAAGCCCGCCTGGGTTGGATCTGCGATGACGCCGGCATCCGAATCACAACCAAAGCCGACCAGGTTGGCACCTCTTTTCCGCGTATCTATGACGTCGGCGAACTCCTGGAATCACCCAAGGTGGAAGTCACCGGGCCCGATATGCCGCATCAAGAGATTCAGTTTGGAGGCGGAGGAGCCGGTACTATTACTAAGCCAACTGAGAAGGCTCCCGAGAACGTCAAGACACCCGATCCAGCGGCGACTAGCGAGGGAACCGTCTGCTCACTGCACGCTGGCCCTGTGGCCCCCCATGCCAAACTGACTCCCGAAGCAAACCTGATCCACATGGTCCAGACGGCAACCGGAGGTGTACCGTTTGCCCCTTGGATGGATGCCGATGGTGAAGGGGGCACAGTCAACCTGATTCAAACATCCCGCGCCAAACTGTTGGTCATCCGCCAGAATGAGCTGGCTCACGCCGAGATCGAAAACTTGCTGAACGAACTCATTTCGCACCAGCACACCGGGGAAGACCAGGACGCCGCAGAGGCCCCCGCCGAGAAGAACGCGTCACGCAATATCGTTCGCCCCCGCGTGCGGATCGTCGCCAAGCACAGATCGCGATAGTATCGATCAGGGGTCGGGTCTTCCGCGCGGCAGCGCAGTAGGTCAGGCTGTGCCTGACGAATTCACGTGACCACGAGAAAGACGTCAGGCAGAGCCTGACCTACTGCGTAAATGGGCAAACACCAGGACCGCGGCCTACTTGTTCTTCTGGGCACCCTGACGGCGAGCCATCTCCAGCTTCGACAGCGGCTTGCCATCTTCGCCAACCATCGTCACCTGCGCGGCGGGTGCCGCAGCCGGCGCGGGGGCGGGAGCAGCCTCAGCAGCCACTACCGGCTCGGCAGCAGGGGCAGGGGCGGCCACTTCAGCCTTAGCCTTGCCTGCGGCTCCCTGCAGACGGGCCTGTTCGATTTTGGATAGCGGCTTGTCCGTCGCGGGAGCGGGAGCAGCAGCCCCACCAGCGGCCGCAGCGGCTTTGGCAGCGGCAGCTTCGCGCATGATCTCGATCGGCGTCTTCTTAGGGGCATCGGGAGCCGCCGCGGCGGGTGCAGCAGCACCACCAGCAGCCGCGGCCGCTTTCGCTGCAGCGGCCTCACGCATGATTTCGATCGGGCTCTTTTTCGCGGCACCGGGAACTGCTGCCGAGGCCGGGGCGGCTGCAGCAGGGGGTGCGGCCGCAGCGGGTTTCTTCGCAGCCGGTTCGGCGTGCTTTTCAGCCCCCTTTTTCGGCAACGGGGCGGCGATCACCTTCAGGTAGGAGAGGTCAATGTCGTACCAACTGATATCCACCGGATTATCAAATTGGACCAGCGCCCGGCCGTTCATGTTGACCGTCTTGATGTGGCCACTCAGCCCGACAAAGCGTTTCAATTCCGGAGTCCCGGCATCAACTGTCACCCACTTGTCAGTGAATTCACGCTTCAGACGCTCGACTGTTTCGAAGGACATTGATACTTCCCGCCTGACATCGTCTTTAAATGATTGCGATTCAACACTGCGTCACCTCAGCTGCGAGCGCTTTGTATCAGCACCCCTCAACCGGGAACCGAGCGGACCGTTCTGCCCGAGCGGCCTGCAGCAGTATTTCAGACCTGTATTCTGTTCGTCTGCGACCGGTAAATCAAGCGACGGGTTTCAACCACCACTGATACTTCCAGCGTAGCGTCGTGCGTTGCTTCTCAATCTTCACGCCGGTCAGATCGAGCATCCGCAAATTGAAGCTCGATTTCTTCGGAAGTGTCGAGACATCCCAGGCCGTCACCAGCGCAGGTTGCGCCGACAACGATTCGGTCGTCAGCTCCCAACCCTGCGCGGCAGCATCGCGCGCCAAGGGGGACATCACATCATAAGTGCTGAGTTGCAAAGGACCTGCGGGATGCGCCTGAATACGGACCGCCAGATCAAAATCAATCATCTGCTGGCGTGAATCACAGCGAATCGCGCCGGAATAGTGGTTCTTGCCTGATTGACCCAGTAACTGCACCTCACCGATATCCGGATCAATTTGTTCGTAATAGACGTTCTGAAAGGCGGGACTGCCGGGCCAGGGCTGCTCAGAAGTCCCCTCCACGGACGAAATGGCCAGCGTCCATTCTCGACCACTGGCACGCCACAGTTGATGCTGCCAGCGATCTGTCTGCCAGGAAAACTCCAGCCGCCAACCCGTCCAAGTCAACAGGTAGTGTCGGGGCTGCTGCGTAACTTCCAACATGAATGGGTGATTTCGCTAAGGTGAGAGGCGATCAGACGACTGACGGCTTGATGATACCGTCGCGGATGTGGGCTACACAACGTCTTTATTTTGCATAGTTTATGGAGGGAGAATGACCAATGTCTAAAGCCTAATGACTAAAAGGATATTGCTTGCCGACCGCTCCCTGACTCCATCGATTCGTCAGCAGGGAGGATCATCCAACCGGCGGAAGCAGCAGATTCCCTCCCTTTTGGACATTAGTCATTAGGATTTAGTCATTCCTCATTTCCCATCCAATATCCCCAACTTACATCGCACTTTACGTCCCCTCCGCCTCCTTGCAAATTCGATCGAAAATAGGTAGTTTTGTTGTATGACACGAAACCCTACAAATAGCTCCGGTGGTGACGATTCTTGGGAACAACTCGAGGCCGATCTGTTCGGCGTCGAAGTTGGCAAAGAATATACAGCCGCCGAACGAGTGGCCTCTGAGCCTGCTCCGGATGTTCCTTCACCGTCCGATGTGATCGTCGCTAAACCCTTAGAGGAAGACGACTTCGGAGATTTCGGTGCGGGCTTGGTGGAATCCGCCCCCGTTGCACCGCGTCGTGCGCCGGCCAAACCGAAACCACCCGCACCGCGAGCCAAACCGGCCGCCAAGGCTCCTGAGACTGAGCCGGTGAAGGCCACGAAAATCGATCCGCCTCCCGCAGTGGAATTCGGATTCGATGACAGCGCGACCGACGAAGATCTCGACGAAGCGTCTGATGACGATGAATTGGATGATGAAGTCGAAGCCGTAGCGCCGGAAGACGATCCCTACTGGGATGCGTTGGCCAACTGGAATTGGCAGGAAGACGATCGCTCGGGCAAACCGCGTGGCGATTCCAGCCGCGACCGGCCCCGTCAAGCGGGACGTGGCGACTCAAGGAGCCCGCGCGGCGGTGACCGTGGTCGTAGTCCAAGCAGTGCTGGCAACAGCGAACGCCGGTCACCTCCTTCGGCACCGCGTGAAGCTCGGCCCGCCGCAGAAGAGCGACCACACTCGGCCCACCGCCGTTCACCCGCCGACCGCGATCGTAGTCGGACGGAAGAAGCCCTGCCTGTCGATCAGGTAGCCGAAGCACCCCAGCTCGACCAGGAGCCGATTGGCCAGGAAGAAGCGACGCCAGAAGTGAAGTCGCGTCGCCAGGACCGTCGCCGTTCACGTCGCCACAGTTCGTCACCGGCACAGCCCGCGTCCGAAGCTGCGTTCGATAGCGAACCCGCAGAAGAGTCCATTGACGACGGCTGGCCCGCTGAACCGGTTGCTCGCGAGACGCCACGTTCATCGCAAATCGATGAGCCCCGTTCGCGGTCAGCAGCCGCTGATGATCTGGATGATGACTTCGAAGACGATGTCACCGAGGCTGGAGAACGAACTCCCGAATCGACCGACGAGGAAGGCCAACCTCGCCGTCGTCGCAGCCGCCGTCGTCGCCGCCGTCCTGATCGCCCGACCGCTGCCCGAGTCGAATCGTCGGCTGACGAGGACATCAAGGAACTGGAAGACGATTCGTTTGCCCCCGAGCAGGACGACGAACAAGGCGAAGAAGCCTCCACCGAAGAAGGTGCGGGTGACGAGGAAGGTGCCGAAGGGAGCCGTCCCGGTCGTGCTCGTCGACCGCGTCGTCGACGTCGCGGTGGCCGTGGTGGCGAACGTACCGAGCGCCCCGCACCGGCACCCGCGCCTGCGGCACGCTCTGAACCCGAATTCGATGACGAAGAAGAGGAAGACGAAGTTCTCGAAGCGGACGATCCCTTCTTCGAAGACCGCGACCGTGAGTTCGTGGAAGAAGACGAACCGCCCCGCCCGCGCCGCCGAGGCCGTTCCTCGTCTCGCACGCCGACAGTGCGAGCGACGCACCTTGACGAAGAAGACGATGAAGAGCACGAAGAGGATGACGGCGAGCCGGAACCTCTGGTGAGCTACGAAGACGTTCCTTCGTGGGAAGAGGCGATTTCCTACCTGTTGAATCCGTCGCTGGTCGAAGGAGCATCAGGCAGCAGCGGTGGTGACCGAGCCGGTTCGTCCGGCGACCGTGGTCCCGCCAACGACCGCGGCCCCCGTGGCGGCGGAGATCGCGGACCGCGTGGGCCTCGCCGAGGACCTCGTCGCGACGCTTAGATTTGATAATGATCCCTCAGCCCGGTTGTTTCAAACAGCCGGGCTGTTGTTGTCTGTAGACTTGGAAAATGGAATTCAGCAAGGCGAGCGTCCGGCGTAAGCCGGATGGTTTTTGGCGAATGTCAAGTAGCCTTCAAGCTGATCCAAACAATCTGTAATCTCGCAGGAGTTGATCACCAGGTCGCGCACGCAAACGGATCGGTACGTCAACTGTTTGGATCAAGTCGTTTGGTTGTCGAGAGTCGGTCAAAACCATCCGGCTTACGCCGGACGCTCGCCACGAAGACATCACTGATGGACCTTTCTCGTTATCACCGCCAGATTCTGTTCCGCGCCATTGGCGAAGAGGGACAGACCCGGCTGAGCCAGTCGCGCGTCTTGCTGTGCGGCTGCGGGGCTCTCGGCACCGTACTGGCCGAAACACTGGTCCGCGCGGGTGTCGGATTCGTCCGGCTCGTTGATCGCGACTTTGTGGAGCTCACCAATTTGCAGCGGCAGGTCCTGTTCGACGAACAGGATCTCGCCGAGCAACTCCCCAAGTCGGTCGCGGCGACTCGCAAGCTGAAGTTGATCAACAGCCAGGTCATCATTGAACCGCATGTCGCCGACGTGGCCTCGGGCAATGTCCTGGAGCTGGCCAAAGGCGTCGACCTGATTCTGGACGGCACCGACAACTTCGAGACCCGCTTCCTGTTGAACGATGTCTCGCTGGAATTGGGAATCCCCTGGGTCTACGGCGGTTGCATTGGCAGCCACGGACAAGTCCTGCCAATTTTCCCCGGTGAGACCGCCTGTTTGCGCTGCCTGATGGAAGATGTGCCCGGCCCCGGCACAACGGAAACCTGTGACACCGCAGGCATCCTGGGCCCGACGGTCAACATGATTGCGTCGTTGCAGGCGGTTCAAGCTCTGAAGATCCTGGCCGGCCACAAGGATCAAGTCGAGGCCTCACTCCATATCCTCGACGTCTGGGACGGCACGCTCCGCAAGATGAGCGTGAAGAATCTCCGCGACCAGGGACATTGCCCCGCCTGCCATCAAGGCGAACGAGCGTGGCTGCATGGCGATCGAGCCTCGCAGACGACCGTCCTGTGCGGCCGCAATGCGGTGCAGGTTTCGCCGCATGAAAAGCGGGCGATCGCGTTGCCTGAGTTAGCGGAAAAGCTGCGAGCCAGTGGCCAGGTCACGGTGAATCCGTTCCTGATCCGACTGGTGGTGGAGGGAGGCGCTTACGAGCTGACGATCTTCAGTGATGCTCGAGCAATCATCAAAGGGACGAATGATCCTGCGGCGGCCAAGTCGCTTTATGCGCGGTATGTGGGTTCGTAGGATGGCCGCCCCGGCCGTCTTCCTGATGCCCGAGTGCCAATCGAACTTGCGCAACCCAGTATTCGGGATCGGAATCGCAGTTGCGGAGAGGGCGATGCTCCTACCGAGAATACGACGGCCGGGGCGGCCATCCTACGCCAAATCGCTGGCTTCCAGGACGGCAATGTGCGGCAGGTGGCGGTAATCCTGGTTGTGATCCAGGCCGTAGCCCACGACGAATTCGTTCGGGATCTTGAAGCCGAAGTAGTCGGGCTGCAGAGCGACCTTTTGAGTTCCCTCTTTCCACAGCAAGACTGCCGTCCGGAGACTTCTGGGACGAGCAGCCTGGAGCAACTCCAGGAGGGTGCTCAGCGTACAACCCGTATCGAAGATGTCGTCGATCAGCATGACGTCGCGGTCGGTGATCTCGGGGAAGTATTCGCGATTGACGCTTAGCGTGCCGGCTTTGGTCCCCGTGCGATAGCTGGACGCCTGCAGAAAACCGACTTGATGCGGCACATCGAGCTTGCGCATGAGGTCGGCCACGAACAGCAGGCTGCCCGTCAGGACGCCGACAACCGTCAACGGCCGGCCGCGATAGGCGGCGCTGAGTTCGTGCCCCAATTCGTCGAGGCGCGCGGCAATTTGGGATTCAGATAACAGGACACGCATAGAATTAGGCCAGAGGTCGAGTCGGGAATTTCGAGTAATACTAGCCCGAAGCGCCAGCGAGTGCATCTGTTTGAGTGTGGCTGAATCCGTGGGAGGGGTCTCCCGGCCTGTCCGTCCAGCAGGATCTCCGTAGCGGAATCTCGTGAGAGTTCCGCGGTGGTCTCCCGACTCCCAGGCGGAACTCTTACGAGATTCCGCTACGCCGGTTGTCGAATCTCGCCGATAGATGTGTCTTCGATTTTGGACGGACGGGCCTGGAGACCCGTCCCACGGTACCGCCGCGCTGGTCACTGGGGTCAGCTCCCGCTACATTCAGAGGTTGGAACGCTGGTGGCTCACTTCGTCGTCAGACTTCGCATTGCTTTTTTGCTTCGTTATCCATCGTCCAGGAAGTTATCGAAAACATGCCCGGGCAACAGGTTCAGACTTTTCAACTGCCCAACGGACTGACGTTGCTCATCGAGCCCATGGCCGATGTGCAATCGGCGGCCTTTTCGCTGCTCGTCCCCGCCGGCAGCATTTATGACCCGCCCGATCAGGCCGGTTGTGCCTCGGTACTCGTCGAGTTGCTCCTGCGTGGAGCAGGGGACCTCGACAGCCAGGAACTGACTAACGCCCTCGACAACCTGGGACTGCAGCGAGGCGAAAGTGCGGAACGGCGCTACGTCTCGTTCAGCGGAGCCACACTCGCGGAGAACCTGCCCGCGGCATTGCGACTCTATGCTGATATCGTCCGCCGTCCCCATTTGCCCGAAGACCAGTTCGAAGCGGCCGTCGCAGGCAGTGAGCAAACCCTGCTGGCGATCGAAGACGAGCCGCGACAGAAGATCATGGTTGAGCTGCGGCGGATGTGCTATCCGGCTCCGTGGGGCAAGCCCAGCGAGGGGAGTCTGGAAGGGCTCTCGAACCTGTCGATGCCGACCGTCCAGCAGCACTTTCAACGCTGTTTCCGGCCCAATGAGTCGATACTGGGTGTCGCCGGCAATGTTGATCCGGTCGAGATTCGAGCGCTGGTTGAGGAAGTGTTTGGGGATTGGGCGGTCCTACCGGAACCCGTTTACCTGTCCGGCCCGCGTGGTGCGTATCGCGATCACATCGAACATGAGTCGACGCAGACGCAAATCGGCATCGCCTTCGACAGCGTCCCCTATCGCGACCCCGATTATTATTCAGCGTGGGCAGCGGTGGGTGTGTTGAGCGGCGGGTCGAGTTCGCGGTTGTTCACGGAAGTCCGCGAACGTCGCGGCCTGTGCTATGCGGTCTATGCGGGACTGACGAGTTCCAAAGATGACGGCCGTGTTCTGTGCTACGCCGGCACGACCGTCGAGCGGGCCCAGGAGACGCTGGACGTCACGCTGCAGGAGATTCGGCGACTGCAGGGGAGCATCCTGAACGAAGAGCTCGACCGCTGTAAGGCTCGGGCGAAGAGTTCGCTCATTATGCAGCAGGAATCGAGTTCCGGCCGGGCGTCGTCGCTCGCCAATGACTGGTTCCATCTGGGCCGGGTCGTAACCCTGGCAGAAATCCGCGGTCAGATTGAAGGGCTGACGGTGGACCGGTTACACGCACACCTCGAAAAATATCCCCCCAAAGACTTCACCATTTTGACACTGGGGCCTCAGCCCTTGGAGGTGCCCAATGCAGTTTCATGAGGCACGGCTGAACAACGGCCTGCAAGTGATCGCCGAGTTGACCAAGAGCGTGTACAGTGTCGGCGTGGGCTTCTTCGTGAAGACTGGTTCGCGCGATGAGACCGATGCGGTTTCGGGTGTCAGCCATTTTCTCGAACACATGGCCTTCAAGGGGAACGATCGCTTTTCCGCAGACGACGTGAATCGCATCTTTGACGAGGTCGGCGCCAAGTACAACGCGGCGACGGCAGAAGAGTTGACGATGTACTACGCGGCCGTGCTGCCGGAGTATCTCGATCGCACCACCGAGTTGTTGGCAGCGTTGATTCGTCCGGCATTGCGGCAGGACGATTTCGACATGGAAAAGAACGTTATCCTCGAAGAGATCGGGATGTATGACGACCAGCCGATGTTCGTGGCCTATGAGAAGATGATGCAGGCCCACTTTGAGGGGCATCCGCTGGGACGCAGCGTGCTGGGAACCAAGGAGAGTGTCTCAGCGCTGACTTCGGAGCAGATGCGTGGCTATCACCACGATCATTATCTAGCAGGCAATGTCATCCTGGCTGTCGCCGGAAATTGTGAGTGGTCGGAAGTCCTCGAACTGGCGAACAAGTACTGTGCCGACTGGCCTGCTGGCGAACCGGGGCGCACGGTCACGGGTCATCAGCCACACCGCGGGACGTATCTGATTCAGCGCGAGACGACTCAGCAACAACACGTCATGCACCAGGATCCGGCCCCGGACGCGGTGCACCCGCTACGGGCTGCCGCCGAATTGTTGTCGGTGATTGTGGGTGACGACAGCGGCAGCCGGCTGTACTGGGAGCTTGTCGATCCGGGCTACGTTGAAGGGGCCGAGTTGACCTATCAGGAATACCACGGCGCGGGCGTCTTCCGAACGTTCTTCAACGGCCAGCCGGACGAAACCGAACCCAACCTGGGACGCGTCCGAAAAGTCTACGAAAAGATCAACCGCGAAGGGGTGACCGAACAGGAACTGGCTCAAGCTAAGAGCAAGGTTTGCTCACGCGTGGTCTTATCAAGCGAGCGGCCGATGGGCCGGCTGGAATCGCTGGGGAACAACTGGATCTATCGGAACCGATATCAGTCGGTGGCCGAAGATCTGGCACAAATTCGGGCAGTGACGACGGCCCAGATCCGCGAACTGCTGGCGGCGTTTCCTCTGGCTCAGACGACGACTGTGACGATTGGTCCGAAGGCGACGGTGGCCTGGAAGTAGCGACATCGATAGGGAAGAATTTTAGCCACAGAAGGACACAGAAGAAACACAGAATAGGAAGAGAACGAATTCTTCTTTTCTGTGTTTCTTCTGTGTCCTTCTGTGGCTAATCATTTTGAAATGACGGCGCAATAAAAAACCGCCGGGTCAGTCATTCCGTGACTGCTCCGGCGGAAATCTCATGCCCACTAGGTGCGTCTTGCAACCGTCAGGTAGCGGGTGGAGAGCGGTCGCTGCAATCTCTAAATCACCGAGTCCGGAACCAGCCATTCACGGACATCGGCGGTGAACTAATATGTTGCCCGGCGGACCCATTACCGCCGGGCAACCAGTCTTGAGGACGATTAGTTACCCGGAGCCGCCATGACGAATCCATGGTAGGAGACGTTGCCGTGCTCGCCATGATCCAGACCGTCGACTTCTTCTTCAGCCGAGACACGGATACCGACCGTGTACTTCAACACGAGCCACGTGACGGCTGAGGTGACCAGCACATAGCCGGCACACGCCCCGACACCAATCGCTTGCGTCACCAACTGATCGATTCCGCCGCCGTACAGCAATCCACCCTTGCAGGCGGTATTGGCAGTGGCTTCAACGATCCATTCAGGCTTCGAGAAGATACCGACGCACAGCGTACCGAACACACCGTTCAGCAAGTGAACCGAAGTCGCACCGACCGGATCGTCAACCTTCAAGCGGTCGAACGCGAGCACACCGAAGACCACCAGCACACCGGCAATCGCACCGATGACGGCTGAGTGCGGAACAGTGACGAATGCACAAGGAGCAGTAATCGCAACCAGTCCGGCCAGGCAACCGTTGAGGGTCATACCGATATCAGGCTTACCGAGAATAATCCAAGCCGTAATCGTGGCGGTCAGAGTTGCCACGGCACCCGCGGTGTTCGTTGTGACAGCGGTACGAGCGATAATTTCCGGAGCGAGAGCCATCGTGCTGCCCGGGTTGAACCCGAACCAGCCGAACCACAGGATCAAGCAGCCAATCGTGGCCGCCATCATGCTGTGACCGGGGATACCGTTCACCTTGCCGTCTGCACTGTACTTGCCGATACGCGGCCCGAGGATGATCGCACCCGTCAAGGCGGCCCAACCGCCGATTGAATGCACCTGAGTCGAACCGGCGAAGTCAGCGAAACCTCGCAACTGCAACCAGCCGCCACCCCATACCCAGTGACCAACCACGGGATAGATAAAGACAGCCATCGCGGCACTGAAGAGGATGAAGCTAAGGTACTTAATGCGTTCGGCAACAGCACCCGACACGATCGTCGCAGCAGTTCCCGCGAACACCAATTGGAAGAAGAACTTGGCCCACAGCGGAACACCTGCCCAGCTCAAGCCGGCATAGTCTCCCTTGTAATCAGCCAGAATCGCGGGGCTATTATCGGCACCCGAAACGAAGAACAATCCGGCCGAACCAACGTAATCTTTCAATGGCCCCTCAGCACCATTACCGAACATCAACCCCCAACCCAGGGCATAGAAGAAGAGTGTCGTGACGGCGAACACGATGAAATTCTTCGAGAGAATGTTCACGCAGTTCTTGGCCCGGCACATGCCCGATTCGACCGTGGCGAATCCGAGGTTCATGAAGAACACCAGCATGCCGGTCAACATGACCCACGCGGTGTCCATTTTGACCGTCATCGCAGCATTGGCAGCATTGAGTGTCGCGATCTGTTCTTCAATGGTCGGCGGAGCTTTGGGGGCTTCAGCCGCAGGAGCTGCCGGAGCAGCAGCCTCGGCAGGAGCCGCAGCAGCAGCGGGAGCCGGATCCTGAGCTAACAGGTAAGGAAGGGACAGGTTGAACGCAAAGAGACTCAGCAATCCGAGCGCTAAATAACGCCTCATAGTGGTAAAACTCCGCAGATACATCGGTGGGGTAGGCAATCTCAGTTGCAGGTGCACACGCTGACGCCCGCAAGAATGAGATCTAATACAGCAAGCGCACTGTTGCCCCGGGACCGGTCTCGCGGCAACATTCACCAATTGTTCGAAATGCAATTGATGTGCCAGCAAGTCGGGCAGTTGTCAGACGCAAACGGCTAACCCTTGTTGTGACAATTCGTTACGGCATCAGGAATGTGCCGTCGACCGATGCATTTCGGCCTCAAATGCCTAGGGGGGGCAATTTCGTGCTGCGGAAATAGGCACCGGCAGAGATATCCGCCTGTTTGGCGAGCAAGCTGCTTATTCTCGTGGCAGCTTGGGTATGTAGTTCGATTTACGAACTGTAAATCAGCCGGAACGCACTAGCGTCCGGTTCTAACGGTTGAATCGATTTGATCGTCAATCCGAACCGTCAGCTAGCGCCCAGCGGCTGATTTGTCGCAGGCCTTAAGAATTCACTTACGGTCCGGTCGCGAGCAACGCGTCCACAAACGCCGTCGGATTAAAGAGTTGCAGGTCGTCGATTTGCTCGCCAACACCGACATACTTAACCGGGAGCGACATCTGCTGGCGGATGGCGATCACGATTCCGCCACGTGCGGTACCGTCCAGTTTGGCCAGAATGATTCCCGTACAGCCGGCAGCTTCGGAGAACTTTTGGGCCTGCGTAATCCCGTTCTGCCCGGTGACGGCGTCGAGGACCAGCAGGGTTTCGTGCGGGGCATCGGGAATCTGACTGCTGATGACGCGACGAATCTTCGTCAACTGATTCATCAGATTCACTTCGGTATGCAATCGACCGGCCGTGTCGACAATCAGGACATCGGCATTGAGTTCTTTCGTCCGCGTACACCCGGCATGAGCGACGGCGGCGGGGTCGGACTGCGACGGTTTCGTAACGATCTCGACACCGATCCGCTGGCTCCACATCGTTAGCTGCTCGACCGCCGCGGCGCGAAACGTATCGCCGGCGGCCAACACGACTTTTTTGCCGTTCTTCTTCAGCAAGTTCGCCAGCTTGGCAATGGAGGTCGTCTTACCGACCCCGTTCACGCCGGCCACCAGAATGACCGTGGGACCGACATTCGAGAAATTCAACGGCGACAGCGGCTGTTCGGGATCCCAGACTTCTCCGTCGACGCCGCGCAACAGTGATTCCAGTTTGTCGTGAATCGTCTTCCACAGCTCATCCAGTATCA
Organism: Planctomycetaceae bacterium; assembly: GCA_021732415.1. GTDB lineage: Bacteria > Planctomycetota > Planctomycetia > Planctomycetales > Planctomycetaceae > JAKFVC01. Next base: position 21,252 of record JAKFVC010000030.1, on the reverse strand, counting down.
CCGTTCGTCCGAGATGCTTCTCGCGGATTTCGACGATCAACGCATCGGCCGCCGCCACACCCATATCGGTGGAGATCAGGCGTTTGTGATAGAGCACGAGTTTATCCTCAGTGAGGATTTCACCCGCTTTGAAGAGATCGCGAACGTCCGTGTTTAAGATTTGCGCGGTCTTGGAAATGCCGCGCTTCAGAGAATCAAACCAACCCATAACCAAACGCTCATGTCATGCCGAGGACTCGAGAATACTTTTCAATTGGGAATCATAAGGGCTGGGGAGGGCGTGAACAAGGAGGGTTTGGAGGCGATATGTACTGTAGGACGGGTCTCCCGGCCCGGCCGAGCCCGTAGCATTTGGGTCAAAAAAGAATCAACCCATCAGGAGCTTCGTTCGGCGCACGACTTCGATCGATATTTGAGGTCCAGCAAGTTCCCTGGACCACCAGACCAGGGCTTCGCAATTCTTCGTGTCCTTTGTGACCTTCTGTTCCAATCCTTTTGAACAAAAGGTCACGAAGGACACAAAGAAATACAAAATGAACCAGGTCTTCCTACAGCTTGCCGCGCATTGTTACTGGCTTGGACGGGCCAGGAGACCCGTCCTACGCAGCTTTGGGGTTCTTCTCAGTCAACAGCCGACAGGCAATGCTCAGCAGGCGGGTGACTTCCTGTTGGTTTTGCTCGCCGTGCTTTAGGTAGACGCCCCTGTCCAAGTCATGGAGGACAGTCGCGGGATCAAAGGACTCATGCGACTCGGCACCCTGTTGGACGTCGATCATCGCCACGGGTGGGGCTTTGCTCCAAATCTGACGCGGGGCTTTGCGCAGTTCTTCCAGAAACGCGCTGCCGATCAGGCTGACAAACGTTCCGAACAGCCCGAGTCCGCAGACCATCATGAAGACGGCAATCAGCCTGCCGGGCAAGGTCACCGGAACTTTGTCGCCGTAGCCGACGGTGGTCAGCGTCGTCACCGTGTACCAGGCCGCGTCGGACAGCTTCGCGAACATTTGCGGCTGGACCGTTTTCTCGGATTCATAGATGCCCACTGAGCAGAGGCAACCCAGCGTAAATACCGCAAACCCGATGATTCCAAATTCATACCGCACCTGCATGAAGGCGTTCTGAATACCGTGCAAGGCATCGGTATAGCGATAGAGCTTCATCAGCCGCAAGACACGCCCCGCGCGAATCAGCCGCAGAGATCGCAGATCAAGCAAGAAGCCGAGATAAAAGGGAAGGATCGCCAGCAGATCAATGATCGCCATGAGTCGGAAAGGGTAGATCCAACTGCGCGACGCGATCCAGCGGACGAAGTACTCAATGGTAAAGAGCAGAGTGACGATGCGCTCGGACCACAGGAAGAATATGGCCGCATTATCGCTGTCGTCAAATTCCAGTTCCAGGAGGTGCGCGATGATGCCGTAGAGAATCAGCATCAGGATGAAGAATTCGAGATAGCGCAGATGCGGTTTCATAACGATCGCTCAATCCTTTGAGCCCGACTTATGAGGCGCGCCCTCGGGGCGCGATTCCAGGTGGCGGATGATAGGTTTTGTCTGAAATCGGGACAAGACCGGTGGCAAAGACGAATGTCGGACATGCGAGAGATCTTGAAGTTCCAACCTACCCCTCGATCGTTTCGCATAATTTATTTGCTCCCACGACTCCTGTGTGAGTAAACTATGAAGATCATATCACGTCTGCGGATTCCGCTCATTGTTCTCGATGAAGTAAAGGAAGTCGCGTATGGCTATCACACAGGTCGAAGGCATCCGAAATGTGGCCCTGGTGGGACACGGGGCCGTGGGGAAGACTACTCTCTCGGATTTGATGCTGTTCCGGGCGGGAGTAACCAATCGACAAGGATCTGTCGATGATGGAACCAGTTTGCTCGACGTGGACGACGAAGAGCGCGAACGCAAGTTTTCCATCAGTTCCCACATCTCGCACTTTAATCGCTCAGGACACTGGAACAACATCATCGATACCCCCGGGTATCCGGACTTCATCGGCCAGACCATCAGCGCTTTGCGCGGGGTCGAAATGGCGGTGATCGTGATTGCGGCCGATTCCGGTATCGCAGTCAACACTCGAAAGGTTTTTCAACAGGCCACCCAGAACGGGATGGCGCGCATGATTCTGCTCAACAAGCTGGATCACGATAACATCAAGTTTTCACAGGTGGTCTCAGACATCCAGGCTACGTTCGGTGCCAACTGCTTGCCGCTGAACGTCCCCCTGGGAATCGGTCCCGGGTTTAAGGGTGTAGTCAGCACGCTACCCGGCGCCAGCACGCGACAAGGCGTGGTGAATGTTGCCGAATACGGTCAACAGGTCATCGACGCGATCGTCGAATCCGATGACGTGTTGATGGAGAAGTTCTTCAATGGAGAAACTCTGTCCGGCGAAGAGATCGCGTCCGGAATCACGAAAGCAATGATCGCCGGAACGTTGATTCCCATGTTCTGCGCAAGTGCTCGCACGGGTGTCGGCGTGGATGAATTCATGGACGCGATGACCTTGTATGCTCCGGCCCCCAATGCGTTGCATCGCATGGGTAAGGACATGAATGGCACCGAAGTGGATGTCCAATCCGATGCCGACGGGCCGCTCGTCGGGCAGGTGTTCAAGACGCGGATTGATCCGTTCGTCTCCAAGCTGAGCTACATCCGATTGTTCTCCGGGAAATTGACGAAGGACTCGACGATCCTGTGTCCGACGACTGGCAAGCAGTTGAAGATCCACAATCTGTTTCATGTCCAGGGGGGGACTCAAGAACCCGTCGACGCAGCCTACGCGGGCGATATCGTGGCCGTGTCGAAAGTCGAAGATCTGCATACCGGTGATACGATTTGTTTCGGCAACGGACAAACACGCGGAACCGTGATCCTCCCGGGGATGACATTCCCCACTCCGATGATCGGTCTCGCCGTCGAGCCCAAGAGCCGGAATGATCAGCAGAAGATATCGGGGGCTCTGCACAAGATCGAAGAAGAGGACCCCACCTTCAAGGTGACTCGTGAATCGCAGACGCATGAAATGGTGATGCAGGGGATGAGCGAACTGCATCTGCAGATCGTGCAGAACCGTCTGCAAAAGCGAGACAAGGTCGATGTGGTCACGCACCAGCCGAAGATCGCTTATCGCGAAACAGTCGCCGGGGCGAAAGAGGGGAGCTATCGCCACAAGAAGCAGTCGGGGGGATCGGGTCAATTCGCCGAAGTCCACCTGCGAGTCTCAGCGCTCCCACAGGGGATCAACCCCGAGGAATATTTCACGAAGGACCGATTCGATCATCTCCGCGAATACCATTACGATCCCGTCTTGAACTTTGCGTTCGTCGATCGCGTCTCTGGTGGATCAGTTCCCAATCAGTACATCCCTGCTGTCGAGAAGGGTGTGATCGAACGCATGACAAAGGGGGTCGCGGCCGGGTATCAGATTCAGGATGTCTGTGTTGAAATCTTCTTCGGCAAAGATCACCCCGTTGACAGTAACGAAACGGCCTTCCGGATCGCGGGCAGCATGTGTTTCCGCAACCTCTTCCGAGAAGCCCGTCCGCAGTTACTGGAACCGATCGCTCGAGCGGAAATCTATGTTCCCGGTGACAAACTGGGTGACATCACCAGCGACCTCAACAGCCGTCGCGGCCGGGTCGAGGGTTTGGATTCGGAAGCGGGCGGCTATCAGATCGTCACTGCGCGGGTGCCGGTCTCAGAAATGATGACTTACGCTCGCAGCATGTCGAGCATCACCGGTGGCCGCGGTTCCTTTACCCTGGAACTGAGCCATTACGAGATCATGCCGCCGAACGAACAGCAGAAGGTGATTGCGGCAGCTCAGATGAAGGATGAGGACGAGTAACCGAATTGAGTGGTGGGGCGATCAGGCCCTGGTTTTCTTCGGAAAGCCAGGGCTTTTCTTTGCTACGTAACGTAGGTCAGGCTGTGCCTGACGAATTCTGCCAAGGTGGGCGAGAAGGACGTCAGGCACAGCCTGACCTACGGCTACTGGAAATCGCTGGGCGTACCGGACAGAATAGAGATCAATTCAGTCTGAGCCAACTGGGTGTGTCAGCCGCGAGTGGTCCTGGAGGTCTGTGTGCCGTCAAGTATTGAACCTGAAATCACAGAGCGCGACGATGCCATCATCGGTCAGATGTTTTGGCGGTCGATTTCGCTGTTTTCGATGACGCTTGTGGTCGCTGTGATCGGCGGAGGCATCTGGGTCTATTCCAGCCAGAAGCGGGCTCGTCCTGAATTCGCACAGGCTAACAAGGCACCGGTCGCACGCGAAGAAAATACGTCGGTGCCGGACCTGCACTACACCGATATCACCCAAGCTGCGGGCATCACTTTCAAACATACCAACGGTGCGACAGGTGAGAAGCTGCTGCCCGAAACCATGGGTTCGGGGTGCGCGTTCCTCGACTATGACAATGACGGGGATCAGGATCTGCTGTTCGTCAACTCCTGCTCATGGCCCTGGGATACGCCGCCCAAAGGTCCGCCTCCCACGATGGAACTCTACCAGAATGATGGGCACGGCAAATTTGCGAATGTGACGGCCGATTCGGGGCTGGGCGTGACGTTCTATGGCATGGGAGTCTGCTGCGGCGATTACGACGGGGACGGCTGGACCGACGTCTTTTTCACCGCGGTTGGTAAGAACCGGCTGTTCCGCAACAACCAGGGGAAATTCGTCGAGACCACCGATGAGGCACAGGTGGGCGGGGATTCTCAGGAGTGGAGCGCCAGTGCGGCGTTCTTCGATTTCGACAACGATGGGGATCTGGATCTGTTTGTTGGGAATTATGTTCGCTGGTCGCGTGAGATCGATAAGGTGCAGGGCTTCAAGCTGGATGGCCAGACGCGGGCCTATGGGCCACCGACCGCCTTTACCGGCACCTATCCTTACATGTACCGCAACGAAGGAGGCGGCAAGTTCAAGGACATTTCCGCCGAGTCCGGTGTCCAAGTGAAAAATCCCAACCGGGATGTTCCCGTCGCCAAAACGATGGGGGTCTTGCCGATCGACATTGATGCCGACGGGTGGCTCGATCTGATCGTGTCGAATGATACGGTCCAGAACTTTGTCTTCTTGAATCAGCGGGACGGCAAGTTCCAGGAGGTCGGAATTCACTGTGGACTGGCGTTTGATTCGTCGGGGAATGCTCGCGGTGCGATGGGTGAAGATGCGGCCGATTTCCGGAATGACGGGTCACTGGGGATCTCGATCGGCAACTTCGCTAATGAGATGACGGCCCTCTATGTGTCTCAACCCAAGAGCATGCTGTTTACTGACGAAGCGATTGCGACTGGCGTTGGTCCGCCCACCCGGCAGGAGCTGACGTTTGGCATTTTCTTCGTCGATTGCGATCTCGACGGGCGACTGGATCTGGTCGAGTCGAACGGGCACCTTGAGCAGGAGATCAACAAGGTCCAGAAGAGCCAGCATTACGAGCAACCGCCACGCATCTTGTGGAACGCAGGTGCCGAGGCCAAGAGCGAGTTCGTATCGGTTCCTCCAGCGAAATGTGGCGCGGATTTCTCGAAGCCGATGGTGGGGCGCGGTTCCTCCTATGCTGACATCGACGGAGACGGCGACCTGGACGCCATCCTGACATCGAGCGGTGGAGCGCCCCGATTGCTGCGGAATGATCAGAAACTCGGGCATCACTGGTTACGAGTGAAACTCGTCGGGAATGAACCGAACCGTGAGGCCCTGGGGGCCGTGATCAAATTGAAATCGGGCGCGACGCAGCAGACCCGGGTGGTGATGTCGTGCCGTAGTTATTGCTCGGCGTCGGAGTTGCCCGTCACGTTTGGATTGGGTGCTTCCCAGGCGGTCGACGGTTTGGAAATTCGTTGGCCGGATGGCAAGATGCAAGCGGTCAAAGTCGACAAAGTCGATCAGTTGCTACGCATTGAGCAGGAATAACGAGCGGTCCAACTCAAATGCACGAATCATCTTGGCCTTCTGCCCATTCGTGTCAGCTGTGTGATTCGTGGTCATAAAAAAACTAGCTCACCGACAACAATCGCAAATGGCCGTGAGTAGAATAGAAACCACGAATCACACCAATCACACGAATGGGGACTCAGGAATTCGAAAAACTCGTTTCACTCGCGATTTGACTAAAAATAGAAAGCCGTGATGAATCACCACGGTCCAAATTTGGCGGATCGCTTTGTCAGATCACTACGCAGAGCGTGCGCTTCTCATTACGATGGGGATCACTGTTTCGGTCCTCCCCGCCTTCTCGCAGAAGTGAGTCCATTGTGGATCCATTGCCGTTGCTCCAGCAGCTTGTTGCGATTCCCAGCGTCAACCCGATGGGGCGTACCACCCCGGCGCCGGAATTTCTGGAAACGCGATTGACCGAGTTCCTGTGCGGTTTCTTCCGCGATCTGGGTGTGCCCTACGAAGCCATCGAAGTCATGCCCGGCCGGTCGAATGTGATCGCCCGGTTTGATAATCCGGGTGCGAAGGCGACCATCGTCCTGGATGCGCATCAGGATACCGTCCCCATTGAGGGCATGACGATCCCCCCGTTTGCCGCTGAAGTCCGTGACGGCCGGCTGTATGGCCGTGGTGCGTGCGACGTAAAGGGTGGAATGGCCTCGATGATAGCGGCATTTGCCCGACTGGTCCGCGAGCGGCCGGCCGGTGCGGCGAACGTGATCATGTCGTGTACCTGCGACGAAGAATGTACCGCCAAGGGCATCCTGGACCTCGCGAAGTTGTGGACTGACCCGCAACGTCACAGCCCGCTGGTTCCCGGACGGCCCGATCTGGTGGTCTGTGCCGAGCCCACCGATCTGCACATCGTGGTGGCTCATCGCGGTGCGACACGTTGGAAAATTCAAACGATCGGCAAGGCGGCCCACAGCTCACGGCCGAGCGAAGGGATCAATGCCATCTACCGGATGGCCGACGTGCTGGAAGTCTTGGAGCATTTCGCCAGCGAGCTGCCCGGCATGGTTCCCGAACACCCGCTCTGCGGCCCGGCGACGCTCAGTGTTGGCCGGATCGAAGGGGGAATCAGCGTGAATACGGTTCCCGACGAGTGCTCGATCGAGATCGATCGCCGCGTCCTGCCGGGCGAAGATGGCATCAAGGTGATGCAGCAAGTGGAGGAATACCTGCGGCATCGCCTGGACGTCGACTTCAAGATGCTGCCACCGTGGATCGTGGGGCAAAGCCTGTCGGACCACAACAACGGTCCGTGGGCAGACCAGCTCATGGGTGTCATCACCCGGCATGTCGGTCCTCGCAAGAAAATGGGCGTCCCGTACGGAACGAATGCGTCGCGGACGTCGGCGACCAATGTGCCCTCGATGGTCTTCGGTCCGGGGTCGATCTATCAGGCCCATACAGTTGACGAATGGATTGATATCGCCGAACTGCGGCAAGCGGCGGACATCTATTTTGATTTCTGTGCGAATGCAGCGGTTCCGTAATCGCGAAGCCTTTCGTCCTTTATGTCCCTTCGGTCCTTTCCGTCCTTTCAGAAAGGGACATAAGGGACGGAAAGGACCGAAGGGACATAAGAATTCTGCCGAGCACGCCAGCACCCCCAAGCCGCCCGCTTTAACGCGCCGGGGATCTGTCTTGGAATTTTCTGCAGAATCTGCCGCATTTTGGCGGTTATCATCCCGCAGATGATCTTGCACGAATTTGCCGATTGCCATACAGAACCGATTCCTCACAAGTCCATCCAACCCCATCCTCTGGGGCTGCCCTGAAAACATCCCCTCCCTATCCACCACCCAGATTGCACTCCGTACCTATCGGTTACGTGAAGGATTTCGTAATGAGATCAGGTGTCTACATCACCTGCGGTTTGGTTTTGCTCACCGGCTGCGCCCAGTCCAACTGGCAGCAGGCGGCGGTCCGTTCGTTGGTTCCGGGGAAGGTCAATGTTGCGGCTCAAGAGCGGGTCTTGATGGTGGAGAAAATGCTGGACGCAACCGATGTCCCGGCACGCCGTCCCGTCCCGCTACTGCGAGCTCAGAGTCAGGACAATTCCAGCGTCGCTTTAACGTCCAGTTCGGCCGCGAAAACGCCCCTGATTTCTCACGATGCAGCCACACTGGCTCTCATTGAAAAAGAAACGCGCCAGTTCGCACCCGGTGATCGCGAACGAGCGGTTGCCGCACTGAAAGCCATCCCCTCAGAAAGTGTGCCAGCGGTCCTACAGCTCTGGAAGGCGGGGCTGATTTCCCCGCTCGCCAGCCCCACCAGTCCCGTCGTGACGGCACAAGGTACGGCTGAGGATTTCGAATCGTCGATCAAATTGGCGGCACACGATTCGGGCCAGGCCAATGCCGGGCTGGGGCAACGCAGCCCGTGGGGCAACCAGACGACTCGATCGAGCGGTTACACCCCGCAGGATGAAAGTATTTCAGTCGCCACCGAGGAACCGGCTGCTCAAACATTTGGACGATCGCAACAGATCAAACGCGTCAGCCATCAGCAGGTCGGGTTTTCGTCTCCCTTCCCGGAGATGGACGCTGGCCCCGAGATTTCCCCAACGGCCACTGTCGGCTCCACCGGCAAGCGCATCACGATTCCCCCCCCGTGGGATCGCAATCCCGGAGGGGCAACTGGCCCCCGCATCAACAGCGGCCCAGCTCCCAACATGCCTGCCGATTGGCCTGCCGCAGCGCGAGCCACTGCGCCCCGCATGTCCGTCAGCCGGCATTCTGACCCCTTCGGTGAGGCACCTCAGCGACCGATTGTCACCCCGCCCGACTGGCAAAACACGGCCCCGCAGCGACCGCTGGCCACTCGGCGCAGTCCGCTGCCAGTGATTACTCCGCAGGTCCAGCCGATTCCTCAACAGTTTGAAGTCTCGCACCTGGAACAAACCGCGACCGACCAGGACCTGGCACCTGTCGAACAAGCCCGATTCTCAAATATTCCGACAGGGCAGGGACGGGCCGAGATCCCATTGGCCCCCGGACAGCCCTTGCCAGGATTCGAGAATTCGGTACCGCCGCTGCCGCCACGCCGCCCACCGGTCGAGCAGCCGGTCACTCGCGAGCGACCGCAGTGGGTGGCCCCGGAACCAGTTCCGGCACAGGCACCGCCAGCTCCTCAGGATGCTCTGCAATTCTTGATCAAGGCCACCGATGCCGAGGTCTCTCAACTGGTCCCCGGAACCACGGCGACCGAACTCCATTACTACATTGAACGTCACGTTTACCTGCGGTTGCTGTACTTGATGAGTGGCCAGACCGAATGGGCGCTGCGACCGATTCCCAACATCCCCAGTGCCGACCAGGAGTTCTGGACCCAGGTCTTGTGGGGCATCCACAATTACTTCGACCTGCCCAAGATCCCCGATCATGCCGAGCGGGCCGCTCAGACGATCTCGCAATTCAACACGGCCATGCTGCGGTTGAAAGAACGGGCTCCCCTCGAATTGAAGAATGTCACCTTCTGCCACAAGATCGAAGGCTACGGCGAGTACAACACGTACCAGAAGGACGAGTTCACCCCCGGCCAGCGAGTTCTGATTTACGCCGAGATCGGCAATTTTCACTCCGAGCTGTCGGCCGAGGGGATCTATCGCACGCGTCTGAAATCGAGTCTGCAAGTCTTCAGCGCGGACTCACCCGATGAGCCGGTCGAAGTGAAGAGTTATCCCGTGACCGAAGACTTCTGCCGCAACCATCGTCGTGATTATTTCCACAGTTACGTGGTGGATATCCCGGTCCGCTGTGCCCGTGGGGCGCACGTGCTGAAGCTGGTCATTGAAGATGAACTCAGCGGCAAGGTGGGAACGTATCCGGTGCCGTTTACGGTGCGGTAGAGCTGATCCAGAATCTCTGTAGCGGAATCTCGTAAGAGTTCCGCGATAGTCTCCACGCTTTCGGGGCGGAACTCTTACGAGATTCCGCTACACCACCAGGAACCGGTTGAACTGCCACGGATCTGTGTCGCTCAGCGGATAGTCCGGAAACAGCGTCGCAGAAATATCCTTCTGCATGCCGGGCATCCAATCGACGGGCTGCGACACATACGGTCCCAGGTACTCCCGGGCCAGTCCCATGATCTCTTCGTGCGGCAGGTCCTCGGGCAAGCAGACTCCCTGTCGCGGGTTCTTGATCATCCAACAGATCGCCCCCATAATTGACGCTGCCACTTGCAACGTCGTGGCATTCTGGCCGGGAATGATCCGACGAGCCTCTTCGATGTCGAGCAAACTACCAGTCCACCAGGCGGTATAGTCGTGCCCCATCAGCAGGCAGCCGAGTTCATCCTTGCCACTGATGATGTCGTCTTTCAAGATCCGCCACTTCTGCTGCAACTGATAATTGCGCATCCGCAATTCGTGCAGCGAGGCGATGGCAGCATCGCAGGGGCAGTAGGCATAATGGACCGTGGGCCGATACACGACATGGCCCAGATCGTCTTCCAGCGTCAGGAAGTCCGAGATGCTGAAAGCTTCTCCGTGACGGATCACCATGCCCAGGATTTCTCCTGAGGGCACCCACGAACGGACCCAGGTATTCATACCGTACCGCGCCAGGCAGATCTGATTACGCGGTCCCGAGTGATGCAGACGGGCCCCGCGCGGAAGGGATTGCTCGTGCGTACCCCAACCCATCTCGGCCGGGGCGATCCCCTCTTCATAGAAACCCTCGACGCTCCAGGTATTGACGAATTCATTCACCCGACGCGGCTGCCTGGTGATCTGCGTATCACGCTCACTGATGTGGATGACTTTGACACCGGTCAGAAACGCCAGTTGATCATACCGCCGCTCTTCCAGTGCCTGCTGCAGCGCCGGGATGCGGGGATCTTGCGGCTTGTCGGACAAGATCTTCCGCGCGATATCAATCAGCCCCTGCTTGGTGAAATGGGAGACCAGACCCGGGTTGGCACCATGTTCGATGACGGCGGTCGTCCCTTTCTGGTTCTGCCAGCCAGCCACGAGTTTTCTGATTGCCATATAGCGCACATATAGAGTGCGGTCGATCGTGTGCTGGGAATCGGCGTTCGAAAACGGCTCCCACAGCTCGGTCGACGTGTTGATGTAGAGCACTTCCTGGTCGTGACACCAATCCAGCAGGTCGATGCAACCCAGATTCCAGGCCAGATCGATCAGCATGTCGCCCGGTTTCAGATAGCGTGCAAACTGCTCGTCATAGTGATCCGGAGTGATCCGCTCCTGGACGTAATGCACGCCTTGATCGAGCACCGACTTGATCAGGGAACGGTTATCGACCATGTCGATGACCGTGATCCGGTCGGCGGGCATTTCGAGATGCCGCAGCAGCACCGGCAACAAGCATTGCGCGACTCCCCCGCAGCCCAAGACCAGAATCCTGCCGTTGTAATTGATCTTCTGACTCATCTTCACGCACTATCACTTGCTGAAATGGAACGGACACAGGAATTCGAAGATCAACGGAGATCGCGGTGCTCAGACGCAGCGGCCAGCGACGGATTCGCTCCTCCTGAGCCGACCGAAGCAGCGTTCGAAGTTTTGCCGAGTATGAGATTGGAACTCGATCAAAACAACACAGGTGGTGGATTTTCACAATGTGAAAATCCACCACCTGGAATCGCAGCGTTGATTAGAGCAGTTTCAGTTAGGGTTTGCGTAATGGAGCGAGTATGGGGGTCTGAGAGTGACAGAGTAAGAGTGCGGTCCGAATTCAGTCGGACTTTTCTGGACTCTCTTACCCTCACACACTGGCACCCTCACACTTCAGTCCTCACCAACGATTTGTTAAAACGCTGTCGAGTCCGGAGCTTACGTTTCGCAAACTCTCTCACGGAGGGAGATAACGCACTACGGGGTCGGCTCAATTCAACTCGATATCGTAAGTGGCGGTACCTTCCTTAATTTCGTAAGACAGTCCGCTCGTCGCCTTGTCGCGATATTTCGCTGGTATGTACGCAGGATCAGGCAAGGTCTTGCCGGGGGGAGCTGCCATCGGGGTCACGGTAACCGCGTAAGATCCAGGCTTGATGCCACCACCCGGACCGGTCAAGACATACCCACCGTCAGGCCCCAGAAAGGCGATCTGGGGCGGACCGCCAGCCGCATCTTGAAACACCACCTGCCCATCTTTCACCGGCTGCCCTTTGAACTTGACCTTGCCCGTCAGATTGCCCAGTTTGTCGATACTGGGACCGGCGGCGGACCCGCAACCGACGAAGAGCCCGCACAGCAACACCAGCACTGCCGTGCGACGAATGATCGATGAACGCGTTACAGCTAACATGCAGAGTCGTCTCCAGAATAGGAATAGTAGACCGTTCCTGCGGATGGAATATTGTCCACATCCTGACCAGTTACGTTTAGATCGATCCAGTTTACACCCGATGAGAATGATTCGCCACTACACTGCGGTTCCGTGATTGGGTTTAGATGTCCAGTGCAACAGACGCAATGCTGAGAGTTCTGGTGCAGCATGCTCTAAGGCTGAAGAAATCGAGCAGCCGGCGGCTCGAACCGACGCCGACTCGAAAACCATCGGAGTCAAAAGATACCCGACAACGGCCCGCCGTTCGCGGCCAGGCTGTCGACTCGGCGAGTCACTTCTGGATCCTCGATCAGGGGAGGTGCATGCTGCGGTTTGATCCGGGCATCAATGATCAGCGAGCCGCGGCAGCCCCAATGTTTTTGATCGGTGAAACTGCCGATACCGTACAAGTCGGCGGCAGGATTGGAACGGGTGAAGGTCACCCATAGAAAATTGTTCAAGGAGCGCGCGGTGAACTCACTGTCGTCGACGAACACAATCAGCGGGAAGCCGTCCAACACCCCGCCAGGCTCCTGCGATTGCGCGAGTTTTTCAGCCGCTAGATCGCGGCCTTCCGCATCGCACTGAAACCCCGGCCCCTGCACAGCCAGGATTCCCGGCAGACAGACCCGCGGATCGCGGAATGCGTCTGGCAACCGCAGATCACCAGGAATCTCCGTCGCCAATTCTCGCCGTTTGGCTCCTGCCGCTGCGATCACCACCTTGGAACCCTGATTCAAACCGCTGCCCGAGTAGTCCAGTGTGTCCATCGTCGTGCGGGTTTGAAAATGGAGGTCACGCCGGAAGTCGACCCGTTCGAGCAGATTCTTCAGGAAGGCTGCGATGTCGTGAATGTGGAGGTCCGGCTGATCTTCCTCGGCCAGAATCAACAGGTACTTCGCGAGCGACAATTGCCCCTGACCGAGGATCGCATTCGCCTGGGTGAGCAATTCCTGAGGCATCCGCTGCTTGGCATACGGCACATAGCGTTCGCTGCCGATCGCCAGCAACAACGGATGGACTCCCGCCGCATCGACCGCGTGGACCGCTTTCACACCTGCAATCACCGTCGGGATGATCGGACCGGTGATCTCGTGAATGATCTCACCGAATGACGTATCTTCCTGAGGCGGTCGCCCCACCACGGTAAACGGCCAGATGGCATCGCGGCGATGGTAGACGCGGTCCACGTTCAGGACCGGAAAATCATGCGCCAGGCTGTAATACCCCAGGTGATCTCCAAACGGTCCTTCCGGAAGAAGTTGCTGCGGATCGACGGTCCCCGAGATACAGAAATCGGCCTCCGCCGGCATCGGCAAACCGTCGCCGGGTTGTACGAACCGTAAGGCTCGTCCGCCGAGAGCTCCGGCGAACAACAATTCCGACAAGCCCTCGGGCAAGGGCATGACCGCCGACAGGGTCAGGGCAGGGGGCCCACCCACGAAGATGTTGACTCGAAAGGGCACTCCCTTCTTAATCGCCGCCGCGTGATGCACGCCGATTCCGCGATGGATTTGATAGTGCAATCCGATCTGTCGGTCGCGCGCGTATTGCCCACCGGACAACTGCACGCGGTACATGCCGAGGTTGGATTTTCCCAGCCCGGGATGCTCGACGTCTTCGGAATAGACCTGCGGTAGTGTGATGAAGGCCCCACCGTCCCGCGGCCAACTCACAAATTGCGGCAGTTCGCTGACCGTTGTTTGACAATCGAGAATCGGGCCCCGTCGCACCTTCCGCAACCACATGTGCGACAGTGACCACGGAACATCCCGATACCGCCAGGGGTTCTTAAAAAAATGGTTCGGATCGATCTTCAACTCAACGAGGTGCCGGACTGCTTCCAGCGTGTCGCGAAACAGAAACCGCGTCCGTTCGAGAGTCCCGAACAGATTACTGACCATCGGAAATCGGCAGTTCTTGACCCGCGTGAACAACAGCGCCGGACCCTTCGCCAGATAGACGCGCCGCTGGATTTCGGCCGCTTCCAGATAGGGATCGATTTCCTGTTCAATCCGTATCAGTTGGCCGGTCCGTTCCAGATCGCGAACACAAGCTTGCAGATTGCGGTAACCCATTGGCAACTTTCGTAGTCTGACTCTCGAGAGTCGAGCGATAACACGTGCGGCTGGAGATTATACAGGCCGGTCAAGAAAGTAGCCTTCCGCAATTCCCACCGTCATTCAGACAAATTCCCCCGACTTCCCTATCAATAACCCAGACATTTCTCGTGCGGATTGATTCATCCCGATTTTTTGATCCAGGTACCGTGGTCTCACGTTACTGACAGATAGCCCCTCGTTTCCCAGCTTTCTGAGGTTCGTTTATGGCTACTCCGCCCTCCCGACCGTCCAATGCACGCGAGCAAATGATTGCCCGTCGCTGGGACAAAGTTCGCTCGGTCCGACTGCTGTCTAACGCCGACAAACGGGGAAAGCGCGAGGTCAAAACCTGGCGTTCGAAGCTGCCCGCTCCCATCAACTGGAAGCGTTGGCTGCTGGGGACCGGCGGAGTGCTGAGCGCCGTACTGCTCGCCAATGTCGCCGTCGCCTGGCTTCGAGCTCCCAGTGTGAATGACATCAAAAGCGGAGCACAACTCTTCGCTCACAAGTGGGAGGCGAACGATCCTCTCAGTGCTGCAGGCGATGGATTGGGCCCCGTGTTCAATGCGCGGTCCTGCGCCGAGTGCCACTTTCAAGGAGGCATTGGTGGTGCCGGCGGTTTGGCTCACAACGTAGCGGCGTTTGAAGTGATGCCCACTGCCGGACATCCGGAACCGACTGGCGGAGTCATTCATAGCGCGTCTCTCAACCCCCGGATGCGGGAGTCGCGAGCCACCATGCGTCAGATCTTTCCGATCATCCCGCGCGGCCTGACCATTACAGCAGTGTGTCAGCAACCACTCGTCCGTGACTACGACCCGGTCATCCAGCATTCGATCAACACCCCCACGCTGTTCGGAGCCGGGGACATCGATCGCATTTCGGAAGTCGCCATTCGCGCCCAGCACACCCAACGCATGCTGAGCAACGTCGGCCGCGAGTTTGAACTCAAATTTGATCTCCCTTCCCCCGGCCGTGTCCGCATCTTGCCTGATGGCCGGATTGGCAAATTTGGCTGGAAGGCTCAATTTGCCACGCTCGAAGAATTCGTCGCGAATGCCTGTGCGGTGGAAGTCGGACTGACCACTCCGACGCGCAAACAACATCGACCACTGCAGCACAAGGAAGATCCGGAAGCCCAGCCCGATCTCAACGACAAGCAATTCCGACAGCTTGTGGCTTACGTGGCCAAGCTGCCCGCACCACAACTCATCGTCCCCGCGAGTTCCAGGGACCAGGCGCTGGTCACACGTGGCGAAGAGGTCTTCACGACGGTCGGGTGCGCCGCCTGTCACACGCCAGACCTGGGGAGTGCCAAGGGTGTCTACAGCGACTTTTGTCTGCATGATGTCGCCGACCCGGATGTTCAAGGCAGTAGCGGCTATCGATTGGAGCCCCAGGTCCCCGTGCCCGATGACTATCCGCGTCCCTCTGAGTGGAAGACTCCCCCATTGTGGGGTGTCGCTCAGACTGCACCCTACATGCACGATGGCAGTGCCCCGACCTTGATCGACGCCATTCAGGCTCATTCGGGCCAAGCCAAGACCGTACGAGAGAATTTTCGCCATTTGCATGACTCAGATCGCATCGCACTCGTCCGATTTCTCAATAGTCTCGCCGTCAGATAATCTCGTAGCCCGACTCAGAAGCACCCGAGGCGGTGAGTCAGGCTACAGAGCTTAAGGCAAAATCTGATAATTAACGCGACATTCGCAAAACCTGCGAACAAGTTCCGGTTTGTACCGAATTGTGGCTCGTGAATTATTACGATTTTGTAAGTATTCTCTTGCGGTAACCTCGACAATATTCTACCTTCAATGGCGTAAGCAGTCGGATGTTGGCTGCATGAGGTATCTGCCCCACCGCATGCATTCTCCCGGCTGCTTACATTTTTTCCCTCTTAGAACACTTGCCTCCAACATATCGTTAGTCCACTCAACCGCTGGGCGCTAGCCCACGGTTCGGAGCAGCCACCGACTCGAGCGAATATCAGAACCGGACGCTAACGCGTGCCGGCTAATGGACAGGGAGTCGGGCCGAGCGCTGAGAAACCCTCGCGGACGGTAGGCAAACCAATTTCGGGCGGTTAACATCCGATGAGGCAACGTGTTACTCTGGCAGCAGTTGGCTCAATTGAGACCCGGCTCACCCCACGTTGCCGCGCCACACCCGTCGCTCAATTTGCGTGGAGTCTTTAATGCCCGAAACGCCTGACTATCCTCACGATCTGGCTCAAGAGGTTGTGGTTCCCGCCGCCGGACTGCGAGAGTTCCTGACGAAGCTCCTGGTCAAAAAAGGAATGTTCGCAGCCGAAGCCCAGATTGGGGCCGCGCGGCTGGTCGAGGCCGACTTGCGAGGCATCCAATCTCACGGCTGCCGAATGGTGCCGCGTTATCTCAAGGCGATGGACGAAGGGCACATCGATCCTCGCGGCCAGATCTTGAAGCTGACCACGACACCCGCCATTGGGGTACTGGACGGCGGCCGGGGATTGGGACACGTCGCCGCTACCAAAGCCATGCAGATGGCCATTGAGATGGCGAAGAATGTCGGGACGGGCACTGTCGCAGTAAAGAACAGCCAGCACTTCGGCGCGGCCGCAATCTACGCCATGATGGCCGTCGAGGCTGGCATGATCGGCTTCTGCACGACGAGCACCGCACACGCGACCGTCGCGGCTTACGGCAGCCTGGTCGCTGGTACCGCCAATAATGCCCTGGCTTGGGGAGCACCCGTCCGCACCGGGCACCCGTTTGTGCTGGATATGGCCTGCGCGACTTCCTCGTGGGGCAAAATTCAGGCGGAGAAATTCTACGGTGGCGTGATCCCTGGGGGCTGGGCTCTGGACGAACACGGCCAGCCGACAACCGACCCCGCGGCGGCCAAAATTCTGCTTCCCGCGGCTGGTGCCCGCGGTTATGGTTTGGCGATCGTCAGTTCGATTCTGGCGGGCACCCTGGTCGGCAGCAAGATGCCGATTCACAAGACTCGTGGCGTCGAAGAAGACTGTTCCGAACACTTCTTCTACGCGATCGACATCAGCAAGTTCACCGACATGGAAAGTTATTACGCCGAGATGGATCAGTCGCTCGCCGATATCCGAGCCCTCCCACCGGCGCCGGGATTCGATAAAGTGCGGATACCGGGCGAACTGGAAGCTGAACGGGTAGCGCAGTGGTCGCAAACCGGTATTCCGCTTCATCGCGGTCCGCTCGAAGAATTGTCGGCCCTCGCGGTTAAGCATAAATTAACAGTACCGTGGTAAAGTTGGCCACGGCATGAAATCGTTGAGACGTTGTAACCGGACAGGGCAACGGGGCCCACAGATAACGACTCGGCACGACCTAGCTGCCTGAAAACGACACCCCAGGACAATACTTTCCATCGCCAGTCAGGAGGCATCGCAACGCATGGCCAAGAAGAAAGTCATCGGCAGCATTGCAGAGGGAATGCGTGTACGAGTCCGCGAAGGCGTGATGTCACCCGAGTTTCCCGACCTCTCTCTGGCTGGTTGGACAGGCACCGTCTGCGAAGTGACGGGCAAGGCCTCGCCAACCAACTGCGTCTTGGAATGGGACGCGGACACGCTGCAGCGCATGCCCCCGGAATACGTCACCCGTTGCGAACAGGGCGGGCTGTATCACCTCATGGTGTGTCTCAGCGAAGACACCCTGACGCCGATATAAGAGGTTCAGCGTATCGTGGGACGGGTCTCCAGGCCCGTCCGCCCCCGGCATGGTCGACTCGGGGAAATCTGACACGAGTGCTTCAATAAACCCAAATCTGGGTGCCACTGGCTCCGCCAGTGCTCGTAGTCAATCGATTCCCTGTCCGGCAAATGCACTGGCATAGCCAGTGGCACCCGAATCTCCAGGTTTGACTGACATTGCAGGCCGTATTGATTGATGCGAGCCGGTGAGCACGGGGGACGGACGGGCCTGGAGACCCGTCCCACGATACGCGTCACTCAACTACAACAAGCTCTCCAGCAACAGCCGCATCTTCCGCAGTTCAATCTGTCGATGGGCCGGATCCTGCAATTCAGGCAGCAACTCGACTGACAAAGCTCGCTTGTAGGCCGTCCGTTCCAGTTGGCTCACCAGGCGGCTGTAGTCGACTTCGCCCAGGCCAATTCGCACCTGCAGTTGCTCGGGTGTCGTATCGCGCAGATGAACGTGATACGTGTAGGCAAACAACGGTTCAAACGAAACACCGCGATGCGGGCCGCACATGTAGTAGCTGGGATCGAGGGTCAACCCAAGTCCCGGCGTCGATTGACAAAGCTCAACCGCGGTCCGGGGATCTTCAGTGATCTTGCCGGTCTTCGTGGTGATTGAGACTCGAATCCCGTCCTGATTGGCGATCTTCAGAAAACCCTTCAGGCGGTCGATCTCGGCGTTGAACGGGGTTCCCAGGGGCGACGCTTCCAGCGTGATCTGTGTCACGCGGAGCTGCTTGGAGATCTTCGATAAGATCGCAAACGTGCCCTCAGTGACATCAGACGCCAGACAGAAGGCAATCGGCTGCAGGCGCGTGTTTTCGCGGAAGCGAGCCAGAAACCCTTCGGGGTTCGCGGCAATCTCAGACGGCTTCAGATGGTCGCTGTTTTCGTCCATCCAGACCTCGACTTTGTCGTACTCGAGGTCCACCAACTGGCGACACGCATCCCAAAAACTGACGTCTGAATAACATCGGGTAGAAGCAGAAACAAACACTCCGGGCACTCCTTGGCTGGGAGTAAGGTCTCTCGGGCGGACCACTGGCGGCACTTGGGAAATACTTCCCAGTTACCCAAACTCCAAGTGATCCAGACCAAGCTGAGACTTGCAAACACTTATTTAACAAGAACTTGCAACGAAATGACGAGCCCCCATCCGTGGCCGCCGTCGGATGTTAATCTACCGCGATCAGGCAGACTCTGCAAGACGAATGGATTGTTGTCAGAAAATCGGTCGTAATACGCGTAAGGATTTTCTGGCTTGGGCCACATGGCTGCCGATATATGGTTCAACCGAATGCTGGCGGCGATTGGATTTGTAACGCCACCTACGGCTACCGGAGTTATCGCGGCCACGGAGGGGAACCATGCGGAACTTGTCAATTGGGGCGGCCACCGCCTGTTTGCTGATCACGTTGATGTCGGGGTGTGCGAGCAGTCCCATTGTACGTGGACAATCCCCCGAGGGGATGCGAGCCCAGGGCGGAGCCATTCAACGCGTCGGCTACACGAACTACGATCAATACTATAGCGACATGCAGATGGATCCCTCGATGCAGGGCATCTGCGGTCCGGACGGTTGCGGACACGAATTCTGTGCTCCGCCCACGCACTACAAATTCCAGTACGTCGTTCCGCAAGGGTTGAATTACCCGCCGCAGAACGCGATGCCGGGTGTGGTCCAATATCCGTACTACACGGTGAAGGGCCCCGACTGCTTCTTCCACCAGTAAGCAGTTGCTTGTCGATCACAGGTGAAATCACAGTCACCGTCAAAGGCCCTCGGGACGATGCGTAAGAATCGTTCCGGGGGTTTTTGCGCGTTCATGGAGTCGTTATAAACGACTTGTAGGATGGCCGCCCCGGCCGTCGTGTTCATCAAGAAAAGCCGAGTTCACCCGACTTCGATCTCCCATGCCCAAGAAGAATTTCATTCCGAAAAACGAAGCGCGGTGGGTCAGTGCGCGACTGAAATATCGTTTGACGCATGCCCAGATTCAGATGGCCCGCGAACTCGGCATGGACCCCGATGAGTTCAGCAAGTTCGCCGATCGCGAGCAACAGCGCTGGAAGCTGCCGTTACCGCAATTCATTGAGGACCAGTACTTCAAGCGGTTCAATCAACAGCAACCCGACATCGTGAAGAGTATCGAACAGGTCGTGCTCGAGCGGCGAAAAAAAGAAGAAGCCCGGAAGGCGAAAAAAGCCGAACGGGATGGCCAGAATCCCGCATCTTAGAGACCTGTAGGATGGCCGCCCCGGCCGTCGAATTCTTCGACTGACCAAGGTTCGGGCGTACAAAAAAGAAGACGGCCGAGGCGGCCATCCTACGATCAACAATCAACTCAACAGCGCTCCCGGACAACCCTCCAGATCAAAACCTGGAGAGTCACCGCCCCCTATCAATCCGTGCCAAGCGCTATGCCGCGTGTCAGTGGAGTGCCAGTCGCCCCGCGCGAGCGGTGCAGCACGGCTGCCAGCGACGGACCAGCGGGTCATCCTGGTTGACCCAAGCAGCGGTTGTCCGGAAGTCTGCCGTTGAATTGTCGGTCGTGTATGATGCGGTAGGAAATCATTCTCAGGCCGGCGACTCGATTGAGACGCTGTCAGTTCCACACTGACCGCCGGTCTTGGATGATGAAGATCAGGTCAACGCGAGCATAGCCTACTCAGTGAACCAGCGAAGTCAATCGACACGGCTCGAAAAAAATTCATAATCCGCGACGCTTGACAACAAGACGCGCTGACGAGGGAAGCCATCATGCCACGCTTCGTTGTGCTGACTCACGATCATCCCACGTGGCACTGGGACTTCATGCTGGAATCCCACGGCGTTCTACGCACCTGGCGGTTGGATCATGATCCCAGCCTCGTCACCCCCATTCTGGCCACACCGCTGCCCGATCATCGCCTGATTTATTTAGAATACGAAGGACCAGTAAGCGGTCAACGCGGACAGGTCCAGCGCTGGGATGAGGGTCAATACGAGATACTCAGTGAGGATGAGGGGAGCATCACAGTCACATTGAAGGGCACTCGCCTGCAAGGCCGGGCATCGCTGGAGTTGGGCACGGATGGTGTCACCTGGTTTCGATTCACGTTGGAGCAATAGCCAGTTTGCACAAGGGCAACGTTGATGACAAACATTCGCTCCCCTCGCCCTGGTACT